>CAJQSL010000113.1 GCA_905612315.1 uncultured Francisellaceae bacterium | reverse complement strand
GACCACAGCTTCTGGGGATCTTTAGGCTGGCTATGCGCAGTCGCAGGTTTCATTCTTCAAATTATCGCTATTTGGATTTACTAATATATAAATTCAAAAGTATTTACAAAAAAGCCGAGCGCTATAAATATACTATAGCTCTCGGCTTTTTTATTTCCTAAATTTCAGCCATGACATCATTTCTTAGCAACTCCACGTCTACGTTAGCTAATAAAGCTGTTCTTAATCTATCTGATCTATTTTCTTGAGAGTATACCTCCACTCTATCTTGAAAGTTCTGAACAGTTATATATAACCGCGGATTATCCCTAACTAAAGCCATATCCAAGCCATCATCTACTGCATTAACGGGCCTATCACCTTGAATATTCAAGCCTTCCTGAACATCAGCCACAGCACCAGCAGCACCTATAGCAGCCTCTCCCCCTTCACCTTGATTCAAGCCTTCCTGAACAACAGCTGCATTATCTAAAATAATACCTACGACCTCTCTAGAAGTCTTCTTTGAAATATCATTCAACTCTGAATCTATTGCATTATCAATAGCATAAACATTGAAAGCCCCGGCCATTAACAAACCTATAACCCCGGCACCTAAAGGCCCAAGAAAACCAAGCACAGCAGTCCCGGCACTATCTACCACATGTGCTAAACAAGAATCATCTTGATCATCAAAATGATCGCAGCTAGAACCACTAGAAGCCTTCATAACTGATATGTAAGTTGCTGCAAAAAAGGCCATACCAGATAACATTCCTAAACAATTACCAGCGTGCCTTTGCAATAGTTTAACGCTAGCTCCTTGACGATTAGCAAAAGCACTCATTAATAGCATCACACCTAAGGTTACTCCTAACTGCTCGGGCGAACCCCCGCCAAAATCTGCAATAACATGAGTCATAAATAGCGCAGAAAGCAGAACTCCTATACCATATAATCCAAACTTATTACTCTGATTACCAAGATACATCTTTATTGAACGCGCTCCTCTAAGAGCTGTTTTCACAAAGACAACCCAAGCAGGCAATATCAATGGCAAAATAGTGAACTCTAAACCAACGTTCCAATTATTATTCAGATGCACAGGACCTTTACCAAAAGGCATTAACATCATGTTAACCATATCCCGACCACCATCTTTGATATTGCTCACACTACTTAATAATAAGCCTAAATCAAAATAACCGAATACCCCCATAACTAATAATTTATATAAAATCGATCTATGCTTGGCAAGCTTCCATAAAGACTCCTTTTCTTGAGAAATAGTAACTAATTTAGACAAGTCAAACTCTTCCTTAACTCTTGGATTCATTGCATACCTTGCTCTAGCAAGAGGTGCATCTAATGCATGCTCAACCCTGGCGCCTACCAAAAACCTTCTTAAGTTTTCTTTATAATTTGCAGGAGATAGGAATTTTTTAGTATCTCCATTAAATAACCCTCTATAAATAGATTTCATATCATCATAAAAAAAGGCGGTATATGTTGCCATAACACAAGAAACCATTCCGTACATAACATTAACAAGCCAGTTCGGCAAATCATACTCTTTGATAGTTTCATCACATGAAGCTACGAACAATAAAGCTAAAGTTGCCGATGAAATAAAAGACATTGTTTTAACAGCTCTTCTTTGCCACACCGCTAGTCCAGCATCAGGATCAGCACCTAACTCAGACAAGTCTATTTTTAAAATGTTTTTTAAAGCTCCTATAGCTAACCAAAAATTAGCCGAAACAGTAAGAAGGATAAAACTATTAGTCAAAGCATCTTTATGAACCTGATCCCAATCCTGAACTCCAGGGAAACCATCTTTAGAGTCTGATACTTTATTGCCGCCATATAGAGTCAACAAATAATACATCGCCCCAACAGCTATAGCATCCGTATACATAACTACTTTTTTTATTTTATTTGCATTTAAATTGCAAAAAGAGCTCCTTAAAAGCTCTCCACAAGCTACCACCCCTGACATTGGGTCCATCTGCCTAAATCCCGCATCTGGCGCATCCTCAAGATCATCATCACCAACTAAGATATTATACTGAT
>CAJQSL010000112.1 GCA_905612315.1 uncultured Francisellaceae bacterium | reverse complement strand
AAAGAAGCTGCCAAACGAGCATGCCAGGATGCTGTTAAAGTACAAGCTGCCGCTGCCGACGAACAAATAAAGTATGAAACCTTCGTTAATGCGTTCTATGGACAGTTGGCTAGTTTTGGTAGCTATAGCAGGTATATTGATAAAGGATTAGAAGATGGAATAGATGGTTGCAAACATTATCAAAAAATAAACACTTTTATTACGAGTATAAATCCATTACAAAATTCTGGTAAGTTTCCCTGTGATAATACTGTAATAGAAAAAGCAAAAGATAACTTCGGCGATAGGTCTATAATTGTGAAGATGGTTAGGGCAATACTATTTGATATTATAAATTTATTTACGGGTTGTAGTCTTAAGAAATGGGCAAGCTCTAGTGGTTCTAATGTTGAGCATGCTTTTTTTTCGACATCTAGATTGCGTAGGAATGCAGCAGTAGGTAAAGCTTTGGCGGCGGCTAGATAGTTCAGACCTCATGAGCCAGTATATCAACAACACCCCTTCCCACAGCTCCCACTCGCGCAACCACTAACAGCTGAAACTTTTAAATCCCCTGCAATCCCCAACCCAAAACCTTTGCCAAATTTAATTCCTAACAAGCTTTTATTATTAGCAATTAATTTCAAACTATAAATAAATAGCGCAAAAACTCCAATAGCAGGGCCTGCAAATAATAACATGTGAGTTAAAGTTATATCCCCTAAAATCCAAGAGCCAACTTGAAAAACAACGCATGCTAAGATATAGGCTATGCCCATGCTCCAAATAGTTGAAAGCCAAGCGTAGGATTTATTGGCTTCTCTATAAGTTGCAGCAATAGTTGATACGCAAGGGACATATAACAATACAAATAGAAGATAACAAAATGCGCTAAGTTTATTCCCAAATGCTGCGGCCATATTCCCCATTACTGAGTGGCTCATATTATGATCAGCTTCATTAGCACTAAGAGGATTGATGAATTGTTTAAAAGAGATGCTCGTAACTGAATCTATGGTGGCTAGCCAAGAATTATATAAGCCTTGAAGGATGTTGGTTTTATTTTGCTGGCCTTGTTTGTTTTGATCTTGATTTTGTGAATATAAAGTATTTAAAGATCCGACCACTACTTCTTTGGCAAGGGTTCCAGTTATAAGCCCGACAGTAGCTGGCCAATTATTTTGGGTAATTCCAATTGGCTCAAATAAAGGAGTTGTCGCTTTTCCGATCGCAGAAAGGTACGTATTAGCCGCGCCATCTGAGTTAGTATTTATTTTTCCATCAAGTTGAAAACTATTTAAAGTTCCAACTAATAAACAAATCGGAATAATTACTTTACCAGCTTTTAATACAAAACCTTTTAGCTTTTGCCAAGTTAGGGTATATAAAATTTTAAAAGTTGGAAGATGATATATCGGAAGCTCCATAATAAATGGGGCATTATCTCCTTTTAGTAAAGTTTTCTTGAGAATAAGCCCTGTTAAAATAGCAACTGTTAGCCCAATTAAATATAAAGAAAACATCACTAAACCTGCATAATTGGGGAAAAATGCGCTGGTAAATACAGCGAAGATCGCAAGCCTTGCCCCGCATGTCATAAAAGGTGCCATGAGAATAGTTAGAAGCCTATCACGATGATGATCAAGATGCCGTGCAGCCATAATCGATGGCACATTACAGCCAAACCCTACAATTAATGGCACAAACGCTTTGCCGGGTAATCCAACCCATTGCATGAATCTGTCCATTACGAATGCAGCCCTTGCCATGTAGCCTGAGTCTTCTAAAAAGGCTAGGAATAAAAATAAGGTCGCAATTTGCGGGATAAAAGTTAAAACGGTGTTTATCCCAAGCCCGATTCCTTGAGATAAAATAGCAGTTAGCCACGGCGGAAACATCAAAGCATGGCCTAGTTGTTGGATGCCGCTAATAAATAAAACTTTTGAGCCATCATCAAATAAAGGTTGTAAGGCGCTGCCGAAAGTCATAGAAAATTCAAACATCAAATACATAATTAATAAGAATATGGGTAAGCCTAAGTATTTGTTTAAAAATAATTTATCTAATGAATCAGTTACTCGAGCTTTGATTTTGCTTGAGGTCTTTTGCGCAAGTTTTGTGCTTTTGGTTATAAATTCATCCCGAGATTGCGCGATTATCAAATCTACGGATTCTTTATGTTTAGAGTTTTTAGCAAGATTATCTTTTGTGCTAGTTATAGTTTTAATATCTAAAGGGCTAAAGTGTTCTTCTAAGATATCATTTGGTAAATTTAAAGCACATAAACTTTGCCAGTAAGCAGATTTAGGTTTTAATTTTGAATCTTTTTGATAATTATAATTATTTAGAACTCGAGTTATTGGTGCAATAGTTGGTGCTGGGATCTGCCAATTATAGGAAGTTTTAGATTTGGGATTTTGCGTTAATAAATTATCTAAAGTTTTTGTAAAATCTTTTATTCCATGGTTTTTGCGCGCACTCATCGATACAACTGGGCACTTTAAACTTGCCTCTAAAACTTTGCAATTTATTATATGACCAGATTTTTTGGCAATATCCATCATGTTAACAACAATTATAACAGGGATGTTTAGATCTAGAAGTTGAGTTGTTAGATATAAATTTCGGGATAAATTACTGGCATCAATTATGTTAATAACACAATCAACCGGGTGAGTATTATTTAATAAAGCATTGGCTGCAATTTGCTCATCAATAGCTTGATTGTGATCAATATTATTATTCTCAAGAGAATATGGCAGAGAATATATCCCGGGTAGATCGGTAATATTGCAATTAAAATTGGTAGTTTCAAATGAGCCTTGTTTTTTATCGACTGTAACACCAGCCCAGTTACCAACTTTTTGTTTTAAGCCTGTAAGCTGGTTAAAAAGGGTTGTTTTGCCAGTATTTGGATTTCCAATTATAAAAATATTTTTGTGCGAGCATCCTTTTTCTTTGTTTTGCATAGTTTCGTGCTCTTTTTAATACTCTTCTAAGATAAGCATCCTAGCTTCATGTTGACGCAAGGCTAATCTGGTTTGATTGATTTTAATCTCAACTGGGTCTCCAAATGGCGCTGTGCGTAAAGTATCAAAATGTTTCCCTGGTAGAAAGCCTAATGCCATAAGTTTGTTTTTATATTGGCCAGGGCAGTTATTGTTAAAGCCTAAAAGTCGATATGTTTTATTAGTTTTTATATTATTTAGCGACATTTTTATAAGACCCATAAGTTTATATTTTGATAACTTGGTTAATTATAAATAAGATTTTATTGGGCGTCAAGCTAAATAAGAATCATTTACATTTAGGTGTTTGTTACCCAAGTTATAATGGCATGGATTTGTTCGGGAGATACTTCATGCCTCATGTTGTAGCTGGTGAAATTAATTTCATAACCTAAATTTTTCAGTAACTGTTCAGAGAGCTTAGCAAATTCTAAGGGAATAACATCATCGTGCTCGCCATGCATGAGGGTTATTTTGGGGAGGTCAGTTTTTTTAGGTTTGTTATGTGGGTCCAGAAAGTATCTGTTTAATGGTAAATAGCAAGATAATCCTAAAACATCTGGGCAAAGCTCAGGGTGTAAAAGGGCTGTGTATAGTGACACCGCACCGCCTTGTGAAAAGCCAATAAGTTTAATCTTCGCATCTGGATTTTCTTGCTTAAATTCGTTGATAAGATTAACTAATTGCCGAGATGATCTGTTAATGCCACTTTCATCTTCTTGATGTTGAGGCCCGATTCCATAAATATCAAACCAGGCTGGCATAACCATACCAGCATTTATTGTAACTGGCATATTTGGAGCTTGCGGGAAAACAAATTTGGTATCATGTAGTGCCATCATGTGTGCAATTGGGGCGAAGTCATCGGCAGTAGCTCCGAGGCCGTGGAGCCAAAATACTAAGTGGTTGGTTTGTCCTGAAGTAGGTTCAATAGTTTTGTAGGTAAGTTTTGAATCGGTCATCTTGAATTTTTTCTCAGTTAGGTTGAATTTAATTTTTTTGATTATAAAATAAAATTAAAGATAAAAGGAGATTTTTTATTGGTGGCGTTATCGGTGGTTTTATTGGGTATATTGAGTATAAGAGAGCGAGTGATGTTAGCGAAGCTGAGGCTAGGGGTCAGGCTACAGGTCTAGTGCCTGGTAGTTAGCCAGCTTTAATATAGGAAAGCAGTAATTTTAAACTTAATTAGAGATATTTTGAAGCTGTTGATATAAAAGTTTTAATTCTTCAAACTCTATTATTCCAGGAGCGCTAAATTTATCATTAGATTCTTTGATTTTCGCAAAGGTTAGGTAGGACCCTAAAATAGGTGCAACCGCTCGGGTTATCTTGCCCATATCCCCCATGCCAATGGTTATGATAGGTTTTGAGTTATTTTGTACTAAAAGAGAATAAATTGATTTTGCATCATCTAGATTATTGCTCATAACCGCTATTTTAATTATATCGGCATCTGTTTGCAGCATGTCATCTTTTAGTTTATTCAAAGTTTGCGTATCAGGTGTGTTTTCAAAGTTATGATATGAGATTATTACTTTTGCTTTTAAATTATTTATTTTAATCTGGCCATAGATTGGATGATCAATATCTATATAGTCACAGCCTAAATCATTAGCATATTGTAATATTTGTTGCTGAGCAGGTGTGTCACAGGTAAAGTGCCCGCCGTGTTGTTTTTGACGGCATGTGGCAATGGTTTTGATATTTGGGTTTATGTTATCAAATATTCGTTTTATGTTAGAATTATTTAAATCATCAAGGTTTAAGCTATCAAACCTAAGTTCTATATATTTAATATCTTGATTTTTTTGGATAAGATTTATTTCTTCTAAAAAGTTATCAACATTATCAGCGGCGCAAGGAATGCAAATTTTTGATGCTAAAGATAAATTTATTTCTGACATTTGAGTATACCTATTGTTATCAGGAAACAAACATTAGCATTTTTATATAAGATTAACAACACTTTTTTGATAGCTTATAATTGTTTTTTATAATGTCCTTATAATTTCTTTTGTAATGCTAAATAAATTATAATAATAAATCCGTTGTTAATTCTTAATATAGTCTTAAGAAAATATTATTATAGTGCTTCGAAGTTATGGTGAAAGTCTTTTAATTAAAATAATGAAATTTATATTTATCGAGTGGTTATATGTCTAATTTAAGTTCGGCTAGGTTTCCTGTTGATGAGGCGCAGATACGAGAAGGAATTATTTCTAGTTTGCGGGACTTGGGATTGGCTAATTTTCCTGGACAGGATGAGGCCGCGCGAGAAGCAGCTTTTCAGAAGTGGCTTACTGATACACTTTCTCCAATTGTATATGAGGCAAACTGCCAAGAAGGCGAAGACCCTAAGTGGGTAGCCAGGGCAATTAAAGCTGTTTTAGAAAAAAATTCATCTAATTCAAATGGTCCTGAAAATATTAACAGAACAAGTGGGCGAGGATGCTCATTTTGGTTTGCCTTATCTTTCTTATTAGCATTTTTTGATCAAATAGGATTTGGTTTTTTTTCAGCATCTATGGTTCTATATAATTTTTCTTTAGATAAACTTTCTAATTCAATGAGCCGTTCCGATTCTATCGGGGCTAGGTCTTTTAAATATTGTGCGCCTGTTTTAGGAGCTCTAGTTTTTGGATTTATTCTTCTTGCAAATATTCAATCTGATATTAATTCAGCTTTGTGTTATTTACTTTCATCAGGTAATGATGAATACACAGATAATCCAATAACTGATAGGTCAGCTTGGTGCGATTTGTACCATAAAACTTGGTTAAGAAATCAATTGTGGGCTTCAAATTTGGCCTTTATGACTTGTTTTCAGGCAGTTGGTTTTTATTTGTTTGCTGTTTGTAAGTTGAGTAGACTCCAAAAAAGGTTTAGCTCAATATCTAGGTCTGAGAATTCTAATACTTTAAGGTTAATAGAAGAATTTAGTGCAAGCACAAGTTTTCAGGGGTATTTAAATGCTGCGCAAGAAGAGCCTAATGGTAATTTGCGGGATGCTAAGTTTAAAATGGTAAAGGCAATACTAAAGGCTATTTGCGAAAATTTGGACCCACAGGTATTTCAAGTTGTACCTTACGTGCCTCAAAACCCTTTATCAATTAATTCAGATGATTTATCAGTTAGATTAGTTGGGTCAGGTGATGCAAGTCAAACTATCTTTGGTGCCAGTGAGTTATCTCGAGGTTTGTTGCGAGAGCCTAGCAATGCTAATACTCGAGGAGGTTTGGTTTTTAGTCAACAAGCTTCTTCAGGCGAGCTTATAGCGCCTAATTATCAATTATCGCAGGGTTAAAAATAATTTTCTAATTTTCTAATTTTACAGATTAAGAGGTTTTATGTCTGATTTAATTTCGGCTAGGTTTTGTGTTGATGAGGCGCAGATACGAAGAGAAATTGCTCCTGCATTGGAGGCAATAGGCCCGCGTCGTTTTCTTGGAAGAAATGAGGCAGCGCGAAAAGCTGCTTTTGAGAAGTTTCTTACTGACACGCTTATTCCTATCGTAATGCAAATAAATTGTTATGAAGATGAAGATCCTAAGAGGGTAGCGCAAGCTCTTAAAGTATTCTTGGAATGTAATTTTGTTAGAGCTACAAATATAGATTCTTTAAGACGGGAGCGTCACTTATCTGTCTTGATGTGGTGCTTTCAAGCTGTTGGGTTAATCTTTTTTAATCAAGTAGGGCTTAGTATTTTTGCAGCATCGATGGTGCTATTCAATATTTCTGTAGATCAGTTTTCTAAATCAATTTCAAGGGAGGTTTCATTATGTAGCAAGCTTCCTAAATATATCTTTCCTGTTTTAATTGGGCTTGGTGTTGGGTTTTTGGCTATAGGCTATTTGCAAGACTCAATTGAGAATAGTCTTTGTTCTGTTAAGATACCGGATGAAAATGAGCCTGTTGATGATCCAGGATTTGATAGTACTGCTTGGTGTCGCGAACAACACCCTGACTGGCTAAGGAATCAAGTATATGCAACAGATGCCGGTCTTGCAATTGTTGCTGCGGCCTTTTGTTTTTATTTGTTAAGTGGTAATTGTAAGTTTAATAGATGTTTGTCTTGTGCATCAGATGGTGAAGTCTCAGGATTTCTAACAGAATTTAGTGAAAAATCAAGTTTGCAGGGATATTTAAATCTAATTCAAAAAGATTATTTTGAAAGTCCAGGTGCACTCAGTGAAAGGTTTAATCAAGGCATTCTCAAGTGTAAGTTAGATATAATAAAGGCAATACTAAAGGCTATTTGCGAAGAATTAGACCCACAGATATTTCAAGTTGTATCTTACGTGCCTCAAAATCCTTTATCAATTAATTCTGATCAAGCAGG
>CAJQSL010000111.1 GCA_905612315.1 uncultured Francisellaceae bacterium | reverse complement strand
GATTTATTAACTTCAATAAAATCACCAACTTTAAACCCACATAAAAAAACTACCCCCTTTTCTCTTATCTCTAAGCTATCACAATTAGCAGAGCCAATAATTTTATCTGCTAAAATAATTGGGCTTTTAATATCCTCACCTAACTTATGATGCGGGATAAACAATCCAGCCTGGCTCCAAAGGCTTTTATCTAAAAGATCTAAACTAATTCCATTAATATGAGAATAAACACTATAATCTTGCTGATATATTTTTGTTATAAACTTAGTAAACCATTTTACTAAATACTCTTCTTTTTTATGAGATCCGAAAGTATAAATATCTATTTTTTTAAGGCTAGTTTTTTGTTTTGCTTTAGTTTTGGCACACAGCACTTCTTTCATTGTTAACTTTCTCCTTTACTAGCCTATCAAATATTTCGATAAATTGATCACACTGAGCTTCAGTAATAATCAACGGTGGGGCTATTCTAGCAATTTTTTGCTGGGTTATGCTAAAAACTATACCAGCATCCATTCCAGCTTTGCGCAAATAAGTTACATCCTCTTTAAATTCAATACCAACTAATAAACCTTTTCCTCTAATATCTTTTATACAATCATATTTGCTTAATACTGATTTTAAATTTGATAAAAAATATTTCCCAATTTTTTTAGTATGAGCATGAAATCCATCCCGAGACATAATTTCAACAACTTTATTAGCAACAGCACATGCCATCGGAGAGCCGCCAAAAGTTGTACCATGCTTACCTAGGGTAAATAATTTAGCAACTCTCTCTTTGGCTAAACACGCTGCCACAGGATACCCATTGCCTAAACCTTTAGCTGAAGTAATAATATCCGGCATCACATTTTCATGCTGATAAGCATAAAGCTTACCTGTCCTGCCAGCGCCGGTTTGTATTTCATCTAAAATCATTAATAAATTGTTTTTATCACAAACTTCTCTTACACAAGCTAGATAATTATCCGCTGGTATATTAACTCCACCTTCACCTTGGACTGGCTCAAGCATAACTGCTACAACTTGCTCACCTTTTGCTTTGCAATCTGCAATGCATTTTTCTAAAGAATCTATATCATTATAATCACAATAAGCAAAGCCAGGTAATACTGGCTCAAAGCCGGCTTTTAATTTAGGGTTACTGACAGCTGAGATATTAGCCATAGTTCTGCCATGAAAGGCTTGGTGCATAGTTATAATAACAGGGATTTCATACCCTAAATCATGGCCATATAATCTTGCAAGTTTTATAGCCGCTTCATTAGCTTCTCCACCTGTGCTACAAAAAAATGCTTGATCTAATCCAGTTAACTTACATAAATTATTTGCAAGCTCTACTTGCTGCTCAATAATAAACCCATTGGATACATGCATAAGATTACTAGCTTGCTTATTTATAACTTCATTAATCTCAGGATTTGAGTGCCCTAAGTTCATAACTGATATTCCAGCTAGAAAATCAAGATATTTTTTATTGTTTTTATCCCAAAGCCAAGCACCTTCACCTTTCACAAAACACACATTTTGCGGCGCATAGACCTTCATTAAATGTTCAAATTTATCAGTGGACATAGCTGTATCTCCCAAATAATTATTATTACAATTATCAATTCTAAACTAAGAATTTAATCCCGTAAAACATTACCTGATATAATATCAATAATTTTAGAAGGCTTGTGTCCCCAGCACCCTGTATCTATGCCATCTTTATTATATCCATCAGATTTTAAAATTATTGCATCTAATAAGTCTTTAAAAACATCCGTTATTTCAGCCTCACTCTCACAAGGCGGATTATTAGATAAATTAGCACTCGTTGATACAATTGGAGATTTTAATAATTTAGTCAGCTCACAAATTACTGGATGAGAACTTAATCTAATTACAACTTTTTTATTATTATAATTATTTTTTGATCCTGTAATTTGATATAGCAAAGCATTATCTAAAGCAGGTACTAAATAGCTTATTGCTTGATCAGAATTATTTTTATTTAAAATTAAATCTTTTTGTGAATTAGATAATGGTTTAATAATATTATCAAATAAGCTTAAATCTCCAGCAACTAAAATTAATCCTTTTCTATAATCCCTTTTTTTTAAATCTAATAATTCATCTAAAGCTTTTGCATTAAAAGGATCACAGCTTAAACCATAAACCGACTCACTTGGGCAGGCGATAACGCCGCCAGATTTTATAATGGCGCAGGCTTGATCTATAGTATTAAAATTCAAACTTCTCATATATTTAGTAATAATTGGAATTAATTAGGAAAATTTAAAATTTATCCTATAAAATTATTATCTATAAAGCAATATATCTAAACCAAACCCATGACAAATCCATAATAAGAAAATAAAATTTAATATAATTTAAACACAAAGCACTTCTATTAAATTATATTTATATGTCTTTTTATAATCTTAATAAAAATAAAGCATGATTTGTTAATATAACTTTAATATAAAAAGGTTAAAATAAAAGCACAATAATAAAAATTATATTTTTGAAGAGGAGTTTTTCAAAATGTCAACTTTAAGATCTAGATTAAATGCCCTTTCCAACTTTTTTAGTACTGCAAGAACAACACCAGTAAATGGCAATAGAAGCCAACCACCTAGAGCTATAGCTATAGCCATACCACGTTATAACTTAGATCGCGCAAATTTAAAAGATTTAGAACGCTTGCTAACCGATGTTGAAGCAGTAACTTCTCTAGATCGTATTTATGAAAAAACTAACCCCGCCCCGCAAGATAATGAGCCAACACCAACTGAAAAGAAAAGAATTATAAATAACTTTTTGTTAGAAAAGCTAAGACTAATCGAAAATGGGATAAGTGATGATTTAAATCGAAAAAACACCATAAGCCAGCTTAGCGAGCACGAAACAGAAAGCATGCGAAAGGCTGTGTTAACTTTAAAAGTTTTAACAAAAATAAACCACGATCAAGCTATAATAGATGAAGATCGCCAACTAAGTAGAAAACTTTTTACCCCTGAGGTTTTAGTATCAATAGAAAATAATTTGCCATATCAAGATATACAAGCACGATATCTTGATTTCAAAAAAACAATATCTAAAACTCGCCTAGTTAGATTAACAAATCAGAAAAAATATTTACAAGAATTTATCTCAAATAAAATTTTATTTAAACTAGCTATAGATTTAAAAACAAAACAGGACTTTGATTATCCGGAAGCTTTTAAGTTATTAAGAAATCTTAATCACGAAAACCCAAATATAAACGAAAACCTGTTAAAAATATTTATAAGCCATATACAAAATAATTTTGGAAATTTATCCGTTGATAACAAAATAGATTTCTTATTTACTTGCTTTAAACTAAAGGACAAACTTCCAGGTTTAATTACAGATGAATATTTGAAAATTAAAATAAATGAGCTGTTAAATACCGATGATTTGACAACCCTAGAAAAATTAAATACCTATAAAATATTTTTAAAAAATAATAGCCGCGGAACTGCCTTAGTATATCAACCTTTGTTAGATCTATCTCGATCTACAAAAGAATATATTGAAGAAAAAATACAGCGCATATGGAGTAAGATAGACCGAGCTACTATGGATATAAATCCAAGAAGCAAAGCTGACCAAGAACTTATGATAGAATATTTTAAATACAAAATAAGTAGCGCAACAGCTAATCGCAACGAAGAAGATAAGAAAAAATATCTATTTCTACAATGGTACTTCAAATGTTTTTGCACCGACTTAAAGCCTAGAGAAAAAACTCCTATTATATCAATGCTAAAAGCACACCATGAATCAGAAGGTCTGACATTAGTTCAGCTTTCAGAACAAGTTACACTCGAGTATCAAGCTAGTCCCCATAAAATAGTTGTAGGAGAGTTTTGTAAACGCGGGCTAATGTCTGAAAATATATTTCAACTAGACCCCGAGTGGCACAAAAAAATCTCTGATAATACTTTAATTCAAGAATTCTTTGAGCATCATGGGTCTAATTTTACAGACGATATTGATGCAATAGTTGAGAGACCATCGGACTCACTTAATATTGAGCAGATAGGAAAAAACTTTGGAAAAAGTCTATATCGAGCAGGAGATAAAGAAGATATATTAAGGAAAATAAACTTACATGCTTTCACTTTATCAAAACCCGAGTTTGCAAAACTTGAAATAGCCGCTCTTGAAGAATACCTAAGCCGGCGAGGAGAAGCTGCCATACCTAAATGTATAGAGCAGCAATTATATATAATTGCGACTAAGACCCCAAATATAAGAGCTGTAACCAGAAACAATAGCATAATAAGATATGTTGAAATTAAAATACTTGAAATAAATAAGGCAAAGCAGGCCCTACGTCAAATGGGGTATAATGATCAACAAATATCTTTAAGTGACATTGACACAATATGTAAGCACTACGCAACAAGCCATATCGAACGGTTTGGATCCGACGCTAAGAAAACCCTACGTCAAATGGGGTATAATGATCAACAAATATCTTTAAGTGACATTATCACAATGTGTAGAGCACTAAAAACTCAACAAGATATCGGATGGCTTGGATCCAAATATAAAATTAGGTTTTTAACCGGAGGGCGCCACATTAAAATAAATGATCGCGCAGTCAAAATAAGTGGTGGAGTTTATGCAGCAATACAAGATGCAAAAAAACAAAACTCAAATGATTCATGTTCTTGTCTACCAAGAAGACGGCCAAGGCCAGAACAACCAATAATGAGTTTTAGCGAAATTATGCAAAAGCATGCAAGGGAAAGATTGCAACAAAGCACACGCCGCTCCTGGTGGTGCGGCAGATCAAGTAACACCACCGAGTTTTATCAAAGCTTAGCAGAACCAGGTGTTAACTAGCATTTAAATTTAACTTACGCGAAACAGATAAAGATTATATTAATTATATATATCATTTTTTTGCGGCGTTTCTTTTTATTTTTGGTTTTACTATAAAAAGAAAAAACAGCAAAGTTATTATACTCATAACTATATAAGCAATACTAAGAGAGAATGGCTGTTTTATATAAATCTTGGAAAAAATCCCGCTCACTATACCAGAGATAAACCAACATCCGGCAAAATAACATGCATTAGCAGCCCCTCCGATCGATGGAAACAAGGACAATCCTTTGCTTGTTATCTGTGAAAAGCTAACTCCTATAATAACAGTAATACATATAACCGGTAGGGACATTAACCAACTATTTGGATGCATAAAATTAGTAATTAGCGCCATTAATATACTAAAACCAACAGCAAAGCATAATAATAAGCCAACTTTTGTAAAAATTGGAAATTTATCAGATTTTTTAGATAACGACGTTCCCAAAAGCCAGCCTGCTCCTAAACAAAGGGCTATATGCCCATATTCAACCCCAGATTTATTAAACACTCGCTCAATAATAAAAGGGGCTTTTAAATGAAATAAGATACTGAAAGAAAATAAGAGTCCTGCCAATATCATCATGCTAAAAAAAAGTTTACAAGATAATAACTCCTTATACACCTCTGTAAACCTACTCATACTAAATTTAGGCCTATTATGATTAGTCTCCTTAAAAAACAATATGCCAAAGAGCAAGATTAAAACGCCATAACCAAACATAAACCAAAAATTAGCTCGCCACCCAATATAATCTTGCAAATAGCCACCAATAGCTGGAGCTAAAATTGGGCCCAATCCCCAAACCATAATCATAGTTTTTGTTTTACTTATAAATTCATCACCAGAAAAGATATCGACATTAATAGCCCTAGCCGGCACGCTTATTAATGCAACAGAAATGCCCTGCACTAACCGCATTATGATTATCATATGAATAGAGTGTGATACAGCCATCAAGACTACTGAAATCATATAAAAAACAGAGCCGCAAATAATAGTTTTTTTTCTGCCCAAGGTATCACTAATTGGCCCAAAAATAGCCTGAGCAAAACCAAATCCTAGCATATAAATAGTTATTGTAAGCTGTACCAACTGAGCATGTACCGTAAGATCTGTAGCTATATACGGCAAAGATGGTGCATACAAATCCACCCCGATGCCAGATAATGGAACGCACAGTAAAACCATAAAAAATGAGATTGATTTGGAACAGGTTGAATTGCTTGTCATTGCTAATATCCTTAAGATAAAGTTAATAATAAGTTACATTCTTAACTGAGTATAGTTTTGTTAAAAAACATATCAAGCTGGAAGGAGATTGCCGCACGAAGATGATGTTATTACAAAACAGCACTCAGCAAAGGCTCCATCTGCGCTTGTACATCCTCTATATCTAAAGAAGCATTTATAATATGCATAGACTCATCCAGCTCCGCACGCCTTAGATACATATTTCTAACACGCTCAAAAAAATCATCCTTTTGCACTTCGAACCTGTCTAAATTTTCACCTCTGCCACCTACTCTAGTGCGACTTTGCTCAACAGTTAAATCTAATAAAAAAGTTATATCAGGTGTAAAATCACCTAAAACCCAATCTTTAAGAGAGTTTATTCTAGCAGTATCTATTCCCCTGCCACCACCTTGATAAGCAAAAGTTGACTCATAAAACCTTGAGCAAACAACCCATTTACCTTGCTTTAATGCTGGAATTATTTTTTGCGTAACGTGTTGAGATCTAGCTGCAAAGACTAAAAGCATTTCCACATCATCAGTTAAGCTCTCTTCAGGTAAATCATGTTTTAATAATTCATCGCGAATTTTTTCCCCAATTGGAGTCCCGCCAGGCTCACGTGTAATTAAAACATCTTTTCCATTTGCTACTAAAAAATCAGCAATCCAATTGAGCTGGGTGGTCTTGCCAACACCTTCAATGCCCTCAAGACAAATAAATTTTCCAGAATAATTTTTAGAAACAGAAGATGCTTCTTGCATTAAATCTTCAATATCTGAACTAAAGTCTTGGCCCGAATCTAAATCTGAGTTTAAACCTGGCTCCGAATCAAACTCCGAAGGCTTATTATTTAACAAATCATCCTCAAAATCTGAAGACATAACTAAATTCGCTTAAATATTAATGTACCGTTAGTACCACCAAAGCCAAAAGAATTAGACAATACTACATTAATCTTATGATCTCGAGCTTCATTAGCAACATAATCCAGATTACAACCTTCATCTACATTATCTAGATTAATAGTCGGTGGAGCGACATTGTCCCTCATTGCCAATACCGAAAACACAGCCTCAACTGCACCAGCGCCACCCAATAAATGCCCTATCATAGATTTTGTAGAGCTTACTAAAGTATTATGCGCTGTTTTATCTCCACCTAATAATTTCTCAATAGATTGAGATTCGACGACATCACCAGCCGGAGTTGAAGTTCCATGTGCATTTATATAATCTATTTCACTCGCTTGCATATTGGCATCTTTAAGAGCATGAACCATGGACCGATAACCACCCTCACCACTAGGCAAAGTCATATGGTAAGCATCTGCACTCATCCCAAAACCTACCAACTCAGCGTAAATCTTGGCGCCACGAGCTTTAGCATATTCATATTCTTCTAAAACCATAACGCCTGCGCCATCACCCAAGACGAAACCATCCCGATCTTTATCCCATGGACGAGATGCCGCCTCTGGATCATCATTTCTGCGCGATAAAGCCCGCGCTGCAGCAAAACCTGCCACACCTAAAGCACAACTACCTTTTTCAGTTCCACCACACACCATAACATCAGCATCACCATAGGCAATAGTACGAGCGCCATAACCTATGCTATGAGTTCCTGTTGTGCAAGCTGTTGCCATAGCAATATTAGGCCCTTTTAAGTTAAATCTAATAGCCACATGCCCCGAAGACATGTTGACAATGGATGCTGGAATAAAAAATGGGGAAATTTTTCTAGGTCCGCTTTTTTCTAACTGAATAGCATTATCTTGGATAGTTGTTAAGCCACCAATCCCTGAACCGATAGAAACTCCGACTCTAGCACTTCCCTCATCAGGAATTTTCAAACCTGAATCAGCTAATGCTTCAACACTAGCCTTTATGGCATACTGAATGCAGCCATCCATTTTTTTAACATCTTTTTTATCCAAAAAAGCTAATGGATCAAAATCACGGATACAACCGGCGAAAGTAACTGGAAAATCAGTAGTATCAAACTCAGTAATGCTATGAATACCACTTTTACCAGAAACCACCCCAGACCAACTACTGGACATATCATGACCCAATGAAGTCACTAATCCTAAGCCAGTTACAACAACTCGTCTTTTCGACACTAAACACCTCTCCAATTAATCATAAAACTTAAAAAGTTAGCAAAATTAATTATCTGAATGCTCAGTTATATAACTAACAACGTCCTTTACTGTTGTGATTTTTTCGGCATCTTGATCAGGAATTTCTGTTTCAAACTCTTCTTCTAAAGCCATAACAAGCTCTACGGTATCTAAAGAATCAGCGCCTAAATCTTCTACAAAAGATGAGTTAGATTTTATCTTTGATTTTTCAACACCTAGTTGCTCAACTATTATGTTCACCACACGTTCTTCTATATTTTCCATTTTCTTCTCCTATTTAATATGATTAATACCGCAAGTTATAGTTTATTCAAAAAAAGATCTCTTGCAAGAAAATTCTTGCTTAAAACCATCTTAAATTAACATAATTTGATTTAAGTTATATTATTACGACATATACATGCCACCATTTACATGAAGAGTCTCCCCAGTAATGTACTGAGCATGCTCACTCACTAAAAACTGAACCGCCTGAGATATATCCTCAGGCGAGCCCATTTTATTCATTGGAATCTGAGCTAAAATCTGTGTCTGCTGGGCTTCTGTTAGCTCATCTGTCATATCACTTTTCATAAAACCTGGTGATACCACATTGACGGTAATTCCTCTAGATGCCACTTCTCTTGCTAAAGATTTAGAAAAACCAATAACTCCAGCCTTAGCTGCACAATAATTGGTTTGTCCAGGATTTCCAACTGAACCAACGACTGATCCAATTGTTATAATCCTACCCCAACGAGCTTTAACCATAGAGCGCACACAAGCTTTAGTAACCCTAGCAACGCCAGTTAAGTTAGTCAAAATAACATCATCCCAGTGCTCATCAGATAGCCTCATAAATAACTGATCCCTATTAATACCAGCATTATTAACCAAAATATTTGGCATAAGATTATCAGCTGCTAATTTAGCAAAAAAATCAGCAATAGAATCACTTCTAGATACATCTAATACAAGAGCGCAGCCTTTTAAACCAGCATCAAGAAGGCTTTTACTTAATTTATCTGCGCCTGCTTGAGATGTAGACGTTCCAACAACGGTATAACCACATTTTGCAAGACCCATAAAAATTGCATTCCCAAGGCCCCGAGAAGCCCCTGTAACTAGAGCAACTTTTGCATCATTATTAGTGTTTTCACTCATATTTTCATTTCTCTCTTAAAATATCAAACAAAATTTAATTCAAAACATCTTGTATTAAATCTTCCGTATTAACACACGCGAAATTATCCCCTGATAATATACGCTTATTTAAACCTGTCAAAACCTTACCAGGTCCGAACTCTAATAATAGTGCATCCGGATGATTTTTGGAAATATTATCGATAGTTTTAACCCATTGCACTGGTGAGCAAATTTGCTCGGTTATAGCTTTTTTAAGCTGATCTTCAGATAATTTTACACTAGCATCGACATTAAAATAAATAGGAAAATTCGAATTTTCAAACGAAACCTCATTTAAATCAGCAGCAAAAATATCAGCCGCGCCCTGTAATAAAGAACAATGTGATGGCACGCTAACCACTAAAGGTTTAGCAAGCTTAGCACCCGCCTCTTTAGATGCCTTGCAAGCTTCTAAAACCGCATCCTCAGAGCCTGCGATAACAGTCTGCAAAGCTGAATTATAATTAGCAACTGAAACAGTTTGCCCCTCTATATTAATACCATCACACACAGCCTTAACTTTATCTGCTGGCAAACCAACGATAGCCGCCATTTTAGTGCTAATACCCTTAACAGCATCTTGCATTAAATTAGCTCGCTTACTAACCAGCCTTATTGCATCAGAAAAACTAATAACGCCAGCACAAACTAAAGCTGCATACTCTCCTAGTGAGTGCCCAGCACAAGCAAGTGGTTTAACATCACAATAACGCTGCCATACTCGCCAAATAGCAATATCAGCACATAGCATTATCGGCTGGGTATAAATAGTCTCATTTATTTTATCCGAATTATTTTGAACTATATCCCATAAATCTTCACCTAATACAGAACTTGCATCGCGAAAACAATCTAAAATTATTTTTTTATCTTGTTCATCACTAAAACTATCCTTTCCTAGCATACCCAAGCTCTGTGAACCTTGCCCTGGAAATAATGCAATATAAGAGTTTTTCATATTTTTACTCTACCTTCTCATATCCAATTAAAAAACTAAAAAATTAAAATCTAACTAAAACAGCGCCCCACACAAAGCCTGAACCAAAGGCTTCCAACAATAACAACTCTCCTTTTTTGACTTTGCCAGACTTAACAGCCACATCTAGTGCTAATGGCACCGAAGCTGCTGAAGTATTTCCATGCTCTGGCAAGGTTAAAACTACTTTATCCATAGAAAGCTTTAACTTTTTAGCTGCTGCTACAATTATTCTTAAATTAGCCTGATGGGGAATAAGCCAATCTATATCAGAATAACTAATTCCATCAATACCAGCAAGAACCTCAGTAACAGCTTCTTGCAAATAAGTTACTGCATGTTTAAAAACTCTATTACCTTCCATTGCTAAGAAATTTTCTGCTTGCGGATGCCCTGGGATATAAAGTAAATCTCTGTATGATCCATCTGTGAACATCTTGCTTGCAATTATACCTGATTTGCTATTATCTTTTGGTTCTTCGGCACCTGCACTTAAGATAACTGCGCCGGCGCCATCACCAAATAACACACAAGTGGATCTGTCACTCCAGTCTACAACTTTAGACATAGACTCAGCGCCAATTAGCAAAATATTTTTATAAACACCAGATTTAATAAAATTCCAGGCCACTTCTAAACCATAAATAAAACCAGAACATGCAGCATTAATATCAAAAGCCATGCACTTACTAGGCCCCAAAGCGCCCTGGACTTTTACGGCAGTTGATGGCATTTTATCCTCAGCTGTAGAAGTTGCGACCAAAACCAAATCAATTTGAGAAAAATCCATATTTGCTGATTTCAAAGCGTCTTTGCCCGCCATAGTTGCCATATAAGAAGTAGTTTCATTTACAGATGCTATATGCCTTGATTTTATACCTACCATTTGCTGAATCCATTCATCAGAAGTATCTACTGTTTTAGCTAACTCAGCATTGGTTAAAATATTTTCTGGCAAATATGACCCAGTGCCTGTTATAACAGCATTAAATTCACCAGTTTTCTTTTCTAAACTCATTTATCAGCCTTTAATTTTTTTGCTAATATCGCTCTTATTTGATTTGATATATCGCCCTTAGCTTCCCTAACTGCTTCTAAAACTGCATATTCAAAGCCGACTCGATCAGTATTACCATGGCTCTTAATAACAACTCCATTTAAACCTAACAAACTAGCACCATTATATTTCCTGGAATCTAATCTGTTTTTCATATTTACTAACACAGGAAAAAAAAACAAATAACCAAGCCAAGTTAAAGGCTTATAGTACCAACTACCCTTAAAAGCATCTTTCATAATGGAGGATATAAAACGCGCCAAACCTTCTGATGCCTTTAGCGCAATATTCCCCATAAAACCATCACACACAATCACATCAGCTGAGTTAAAGAAAATCTCATTAGCCTCAATATAACCCTTATAATTAACATTAGGCATATCGTCTAATATAGCTGCAGCCTCTTTTATAACATCTAAACCTTTAAAATCTTCTGAACCAATGTTAAGTA
The DNA here is from genome assembly GCA_905612315.1 of uncultured Francisellaceae bacterium. Lineage (GTDB taxonomy): Bacteria > Pseudomonadota > Gammaproteobacteria > Francisellales > CACEW01 > CAJQSL01. The sequence goes on along the minus strand of CAJQSL010000111.1, from coordinate 22,043 downwards.
ACTTAACACGAGGAGATCGAATTTTACCTACTTTCTGAGCTAAAATAGTTCCCATGACAGCAAACTGACATAATTGATCAGCATCACAGTCTATATTTGCACCTAAATCCAACATGTAACTAGAGGTTAATTTTAAAGATTTGGCTTTTTTATCTGCCCCAGGCATTAAAGATATCAATGCAGGCCGACTAATTCCAGGTAGAGTTTTTAAAACAAACTTGGCCGTTGCCATAAGAGCTCCGGTATTGCCAGCACTTATACAAGCATCAGCGCGCCCTTCTTTTACTAAATTAATCGCAATACGCATAGAAGATTTCTTTTTCTTTCGAAGAGCAAACACAGGCTCATCATCCATTGAAACTTCTTCTGGTGCATGCACAATTTCAATTCTATCTTTAGGGAGCTTATATCTTCGAACGGCTTTTTTAACTCTAGATTCATCCCCTACAAGAATTAATTTGAAATCATCAGCATGCTTAAGAGCGAGAAAACATCCAGGCATAGTAGCTTTTAAGCCTTTATCACCCCCCATAGCATCAACTGCAATTGCCACATTACTCATAAATTTATTTTCAACTTGTTAATTAACTTAGATAAAACCAGCTAGCACATAAAGCATACTAGCTTTAAAATCACTAAAATCCTGACAGTAGTATTGTGTATTGTTTTAGTGCATTCGTCCAGGAAATAATACTAAACAATAGTTCTAACCAAATAGCTTTAAGTAATGAATTTAAAACAACAAAATACTAGCCAAAAATAGCAAATATTAACTTAGATTAAAAACCAGGATCTCCAAACAAGATAATTAGTAGCTAATAATTACTCATCTTCATCTTCGTATTGCTCTTCTGGAGTATGAATTACTTTTTTACCGCGCAAATAACCTTGCGCTGAAACATGGTGGCGCAGGTGAGTCTCTCCGCTGTATGAATCTTGTGATAAGCTTACGCCAGATAAACTATCGTGAGATCTGCGCATACCTCGTGTAGAACGGGTTACTTTATGTTTTTGAACTGCCATTATTTGCTCCTATAAAATCTATTAGCTATCTCAATTGGTGCATATTCTACTGGATCACAAGCTGTGTATCAATTCATTTTTTTTAATTGCTTGAGCGCTGAATATCTTGATAATCGGCAACCTTACTGCGTAATATCTTGATAATCGGCAGTTATGCTGCTATATATACAATATATAGTAGATTAACTAAACTATGGATATAAAAAAATGCTATCAAGAAAACTACAATTACTTCCGCTACTCAGGAAAAGCTCGTTTTTTCTATTTGGACCTCGCCTTACGGGAAAATCAACCCTAATAGAACAACAACTCAAAGAATCTTCACCTATTATAAATCTTTTAGATAGCGATATGTTTTTTAGATTAAGCGATAATCCTAAAGATATAGAATCTATCATTGATGCTTATGACTTTAAAGATAACAAATTCAAACTAGTTATCATTGATGAAATACAAAAAATCCCTCAGTTATTAAACGAAGTCCATCGCCTAATTGAATCAAAAAAGATAAATTTCTTATTAACTGGAAGCAGCGCAAGAAAACTTAAGAAACACCATACAAATTTACTAGCAGGAAGAGCTAGAAAAGCCCAACTATTCCCGCTGACATATTTTGAAATCCCCAATTTTGATTTAAACAGGTATCTACTATATGGGGGGCTACCTTTAGCCTACCTTAGCGACCAACCAAAAGAGGTCTTACATGCATATGCAGATACATACCTAAAAGAAGAAGTACAAGCCGAAGCACTTGTTAGGCAACTACCAACATTCACACGCTTTTTACGACACTCCGCCTTAAGTAGCGGCAACATGATGAACTTTGCCAATATATCAAATGATACTGGAATACCAGCAAAAACAATTAGAGAGTATTATTACCTACTAGAAGATACTTTTCTCGGATTTATGTTACCAGCCTGGACAAAAACCCGAAAAAGAAAGGCCATTAGCACGGCAAAATTTTATTATTTTGATATAGGCGTTAAAAACATAATGGCTGGGATACGCAGCATTGACCCACACTCAGACCTATACGGCCAAGCGTTTGAACACTTTATAGCTTTAGAAATTCGTGCATATTTAAGCTATACCAGAAAATTTGCATCCCTAAGCTACTGGCAATCAAAAAATGGCCAAGAGGTAGATTTTATAATCGAAGATGATATTGCTATAGAAGTTAAAACAACCAATAGAACACAAGATAAACACCTAAAAGGGCTTTATGCTTTATCCGAAGAAAATATCTGTAAACAATATTATTTAATATCACAAGACACCATAGAACGTAAAGTTCCCGCCAAATCAAATAATAAAGATGATAAAATACATATAATTCATTGGAAGAAATTCCTTGAAATACTCTGGGGTGATAAAATCATTGGTCCAAATTTTTAGCCAAAAATAACTTATTTTTATATGTGATGAATTTACATACCTTTAACATTATGCGATAAATCATTAAAAGCTTTAAAAATATATTCATATTTGACATATATTCATATTTGACATATAATAACAAAATAAAGGTAGGATATGCGAGTAATTAGCCGTAAAAGAATAGTCGATTATATAATTAATAATACTCAAGCAACTATTCCTTTAAATTTTTGGTACTACAAAATATTAAAAGTAAAGGCTAACAATCACCATGATCTTACTAAAACATTTGCTAGTGCTGATGTAATTGGTAAATATACCATCTTTGATATTGGTGGTAATAATTACAGGCTAATAACAAGCATCCACTACAATAACCAACGAGTATACGTAAGAGAAATTTGGACTCATGCTCAATATAGCAAGCCATCTAACCAAAGAAAGCTAGAAGAAGGTGAATTATGAAACATACAGCAAAGATCACCAAAAACTGCAACAGCTTAAAGGCGATAATACCTCTTTTACAAAAGCCAAATAACAACCATCAACTTGAATGGCTCGAAGAAAAAATGCTAGAAATAGTAGATATTGTCGACGATGACATAAACCACCCTCTTAGCACAATTCTCGAGATTATGGGAGATCATATCAGTGAATATGAAAGTAAAAATCTACCGGAAGTAAAATCCTTTACTAAACCAAATGAACTAGTTAAATACATGATGCAACAAAATAACCTTGTACAAACTGATCTTGCACAAATAATGGGCAGTCAAGGAAATGTCTCTAAATTTTTAACCGGCAAACGCAAGCTTACTATTATGCAAGTAAAAGCCCTTAGTAAACTTTTTGGAATTAGTGCAGACGCCCTTATTTAAAACATTAGTCATTTTACGAATAACCTAACAACCCTCATGCTTAGGCACCATATCCAAACTTAAAAAAACTTCCTGTTCACTAATTTGCACCAAATCCAATCTTCCATTTGGGCAAAGTAACTTCATTAAGTCAGAATCATCTAAAGTAATTGTATTATCTGGAAAATTTGATTTTGTTTTATCTTTATCTTTTGAGTCATCATAAGAATCAACCAAAGTATAAACTTCATCAAGTAAAACATTTCTAGATAACTTTTCACAACAAACCTGACAATCCAATTCAAGATCCCCTGAAATTTGTAATTTCAAATTCTTAGCAGGTTTAGTGGTTTCTTTAATTCCGAACTTATTTTGAAATCTGCCATAATCTTGTAAAATATCATTTTCATTTTTGCCAAAATAGAACTTCGCGCTTATTTTTATCTCTTTGAAACTAGCATTTAAAGTTTTATTCAAAATAAACTCAAATTTTTTCTCACGCAGACAAGCGTGAATTAAATCTATATGCCTAATACTTTTAAGATTAGTTATTTCTCGCCCTGTAAAATCTTTTATAACTAAATCAGCAATTTTAGTTGCATCTTTAGGTTCTACAGATGGCACTTCAACCATAAAAGTGGCATCATCAGCTATAAGTTCATCCGTATTTGACATAATTTTATTATCCTAATTAAACTTAATACTACCAATTAGCATTAAAAACATTTTAAAAACTTTTAAAAAAACAGGGTGTTATTGTATTTATTTAGGTGCTAATTGTCAATTTTTTGGTACTAGGAATAGGATAATTTTAAATTAATTTATACTATCAAACCCAGCGTATGCGTTGGTACTTTAATTATATCCACAAAGGAAGATTAACCTTACCACAAAGAAGATTAACCTTAAAAATTTAAGCCCTCAGACGCCGTCATTGCGAGGCTACGCCGAAGCAACCTCGGGTGGAGCGCGAAGCGCGGACCCCGAACAGCTTAGCAAATATTTGATGATTATCTTAGTACACGACAAAACCAAGAAAAAAGTCCTTAATCTTGCGATAAAATAATAAAAAAAGCCCCTTCCCCCTGTGGGGGAAGGCTGGGATGGGGGCATCCAGACTGCAGTTTTCAATCAGTAAATTCATTGTTGCTCACATGCCAATTGCTAGCTACAACTATTATTTTTATTTAAAATTATATAAAAATTCGTATCTTCAGATAAAAAAACTAACATAATTATCTTGTCTAGTTTAAATATTCAATTATTAAATAATCAATAATTGCAGCCTGGATCCCCCCATCCTAACCTTCCCCCAAAGGGGAAGGGACTAATCCTATGATTTTTACAGATCTTTTCAGTAATATAAATATCTATTATTATTTGGAGATATTTTTTAAGTCTCCACCAAAAAGATGTGTGTGCACAGTGGATTCTGACCTTTCCCCAAAGGGGAAGGGTCTTTTTTCTTAGTTTTTTCATAGTTTTGTCGTGTACTAAGATAATCATCAAATATTTGCTAAGCTGTTCGGGGTCCGCGCTTACGCGCTCCACCCGAGGTTGCTTCGGCGTAGCCTCGCAATGACGGCGTCTGGGGGCGCTGGGTTCAAGGTGGAATTGATGATGTGGATCTACCCTCTTCTTTAAGCTGGAGAGATTTTTTACATAAGCGCATAGGATTTATTGAGAGCCAGTGATCCCCATGTAGCTATTTTTTTGTTGCTCCCACAATGGGTTGGCAACAAAAAAACTTGGGCGGTCTGGCGCGCTATACCGCCTGGTGGCCGGGGCTGCGCCACCGGGACTTAGAGGCCTGGGCTCCCATCAACACTGACGGTCGCATCACTGCTGGCATCACTCTCTGTACCATCGCCTTCTACGATCGCACGCACGCCCGCTGCGGGGGGGCTGAAAGGGGACCGCGGCGCCGCTGCGCCGTTCATCTCCGCTCCGCCTGCTCCAAGGGCAGCAGCACTCCCGTTAGTTGGCGGTGCGGCGGGTTCTCCTGCCGAGTCTTGGCCCGCTGCTCGTGCCGCTACGGCTTGTTGCTCGCCGCTCGCCAGGACGTCCTCCATCAGGCCGCCGCCAGGCTCGCCGCCCCCGTCCGCTCCGCTGCCGGGGCCGTCGAACGCGGCCGCCAATAATTCTCCGTCGTCAAGGTGTGGGCGGCTAGCGGCGGCGCCTTCCGCGGCCTCTAATCCACCGCTCGCGGTCGCGCCATCTTGGAGTTCTTCTTCTCCGCCTCCCGTCGCTGCCTCCGTGCCTGCTTTGGGGTTCACGTCGGCTCGTTCGCTCGCTCCTTCGCCCGCTTCCAGCGCGGCTTCCAATCGCCCGATCCCTTCTTCCAAGGCTTCGAACCCACTCCGGGGCTCGCCAGCGGCTCCGGGTCCTACGGCTCCGTCCGCTTCGGCCACTTCCGCTCCACCTCCCCCGCTGGCGCCATCGGCTAGTGACGCTGCCAACCCTGCCGCCAAGCGTGCTTCGTCCGCTTTACTCGCTTCTGCGTCCGCTAATACCTGCTGCTCTTCCTGCTGCTGCTCCGCGAGCGCCGCCGTATCCGCCGCGCCTGGATTGGGCTTCACTTCGTCGCCGGTTCCGTCCTTTGCTAGTGAGCGCGCTAGCGCCTCGTCCCGTTGCACTTGATCTTTTGCGGCCTCCGCTGCCCCGCGGCGCGCGGCGTCGCTTGAGTCGGGGTGTGGTGAGGCGCCGCCGTGCTGTTCGTCGTCGTCGGCGGCGTCGTCGTAGTCGTCGTAGTCGGCGTCATCGTCGTCGCCGTCGGCGTGGTTGTGCTCGGCGTCGTCTGCGGCGCCGGTATCTGCGCCCACGTCAGCGCTTCCTCCGGCTTCTGGTGCGTCCGCTCTCCGTCCATCCGGTCCGCGTGGGGGCAGGTCCGCGCATTGGGCTTCTATCGCCGCCCTGCACATTCCGTCCCGCGCCCCGGCGTTGAACTGGAGCCACACCTGTCCCATCGTGATCGCAGCCCCTTGCGATGCTCCGACTGCAGCCACAGCGGCCTCCACGATCTCAAGTGCGGCCTGCTTGACCGCTTCTTGCGTCAATTGCTCGCCGCCCTTCGCTCGTCGGGCTGCCGCTTCTGTAACTGCCTCCGCCATTAGCGCCTTCATCGCTATCCTCGCTGCTGCGGTAGGATTGCCCTGGGGGGCGCGCGCTCCGCCTTCTTGGGGACGTGCATGGTTTCTGGCCTCAGCCACCACGAGCTCAGCCGCCGCAGGCTTAATCGCTGCTTGCAGCAACTTTTGCTGCGCTGAGTCGTCGCATTGCGCATCCCACTTGCACGGGGCGTTCCTGTCCGCGACATTCGCTCCGCCCTCGGCCGTGTCTGCCCAATCGATCATCGCTGCTACGCACGCCGCTTTTAATTCCTTACCTTGGCCCGCGGCTACTATAGCTGGGTCTATCAGGTAACTAGTGATTGCGCCCGCTGGGGAATGCTCGGTGGCCGGCTGTCGTGTAGGGGTTATGCGCGCTCCTCCGCCCCCTGCCGCTCCCTCGGGCTCGGTATGGCTCGTCGTGCTATGTCTAAGTACGTGGCCGCTGTCTCCTACTGGGCCGTATTCCTTTTTGGGCGTAAACACCGCCGCGCCGGGCCTCGTGGGGTCGTAATAATTCGCCATCCAAGGCTCGACTCCCGGTGTGCGCCTGCACCAGCTGGCAAATGCGTCTGGCTTTGTCGCCACTACCGGCTTAGCCGCCGCGGCGTCGCCTCCCTCATGTGCTTCTTCGTCCTCATCGCTCGTGGCCGGCATCTCGGCATCTGCCGTGTCTGCTGCTGTGTCTGCTGCTGTGTCGTCTGCTGTGCCTTCTTCTCCGCTCGTGCGCGGGTATGCCGTTGCGGTGCGCCGTGCCTCCGCTGGGGGGTGCTGCGCGCGGCCGGCTCCGTCTTCTCGCAGTGGGTTGTTCGCCGCGATATATGCCATTAGTCGGGCCCCTTGAGCCTGTAGCCCCCCCGCTTTGGCCGCCAGCCGTTGCCGGGATGCCGCTTCGCCCGCGCCGCTCGATAGGCGGTGCTGCTCTTCCCTCACGTCCTGCCCCGCCTTTTTGATCGCCTCCATTATGGCCTCGATCATGCCGTCTTCGGTAAGGAATCCGCGGTCCGGCTCCTGACCTATGTAGGGTAATCTCTGCTCTGGTGCGCCGTCTCCCAATTTGTACTCTAGTTGTCCCTCTACTACCTTGCATGTGATTGGCATATTCTTCTCCTTTTTTAGTTTATCTGTCCATCTGGGGCTGGCTCATCTGCCCGCAGGGCCCGCTTGGCTTGCTGTTCCGTTCTGTTTCTGTGCTGTCCTTACCCGTACCGGTTCCGTAGGTAGGTCGGGTGCTTCGATTAGTATCACACATATAATACCATATTATGGTGCTGTAATAAATAATAATATCCATGTTTTTTTATATTTATATGGTGGATTTTAACTGGTTTTATCTAAATTCTTGATTTTTATCTAAGTTAAAATGGCTACTAAAGCTTAAATAATTATTGCTACTCGACAGGCGCTGCTTCCTTGATCAATGCTTCCCCATCCGCCGCGTGGATCCGGCACGCCTCTACTTTCAACTCCTCTACTTCTGCTAGTAAATCATCGTGCGCGACTTCTCGCGCTGCGGTTGGCTATTAATCCCTTGGGGGCATGCGGTGGTTCTCGGGCTTATTGTTCCAGTATAGGTCTTTTGCACCTATCCTATTACGCCGGCGGTGAGGCCTGGGCGGCGGGTGGTTCCTTCCGATGTGTTCAGTCCGCCGCCGCTGCTGCGTGTCAAGCCGCAGCCGCTGCCGCTGCCGGTTTGCTCGTCGCCTCGTGCGCCTGCGCTGCATCCGTTAACGGGGTACTCCCTTTTTCTTTGGCGCCGGTGCTTGCTGCCGCGGCGGCCGTGGTCGCGTGCGTGTCGGCCTTGCCATATCCGAGATCTTCCTGGACCTGTTGGCGCTCCTTCGCCGTCTCCTGCGCGGCATCAATTATACCCATCGCTACACTGGCGGGCCCGCCCTCCACGTTGAATGGTTTTCCGTCGAGGCAGACACTGTAATCCTCCCCCGATGCTACTGTGGTGTCTTTCGGGCCCAGGTCCCGCATCGCCTCTGCCTGTTCTTTGGTCACTTCGACACACTGCATTGCGCCTCCCTGCACTCCGTACGACATCATCCTGCTATCCGACGCTGCGCCGCGTACTCCGAAACTTATCTCCAGTTCTACCTTGCTTGCTACCATTACCGCTCTCCTTAAAATGCTAATTTATTCAGTGGTTCGCCCGCGTCATGCGCGCTACCCCTGGCTTTTTCCGCACCTCCCTTTGCTGGGGGGCGGGTCCGATCTACGCTTTTATCCTTTCGTATCGCACCTATAATACCATAGTATCCTGCCATGATAAACAAAAAATACGTGTTTTTTTATATTTATATGGTGTATTTTAACTGGTTTTATCTAAACTCTTGATTTTTATCTAAGTTAAAATGGCTACTAAAGCTTAAATAATTATTGCTACTCGACAGGCGCTGCTTCCTTGATCAATCCTTCCCCATCCGCCGCGTGGATCCGGCACGCCTCGATACCCAGCTCCCCAACTTAGTCGGCTATACTTTCTTACAATGCCATCAATGCTATAATCCTACTGGGGTTTTATTGTGCTAAGCCGTTACTTTTTTAAGCGCGCGCCAACAACACCAAACAATGCCACCCCCGCAGCAACTGATACATTTAAACTCCCGACACATCCTTGCATTGGGATTGAAACTAGATGATCACATATTTCCTGGGTTAAACGCCGTGCACCCGCATGTTCGCCGCCCATAATCAACGCATGCGGTCCTTGATAATCTAATTCTAGATAATCTTGTTCTGCTTCATCACTAAAACCTACTAACCAAAAATCTTCCTTTTGAAGCTTGCGTAAAAAATTAGCTAGACTATTAACTTCGACTATCGGCGTCTCCAAGGTGGCTCCTGATGCGGCTTTTGCAACTTGCGCGCTGTACGTTGCGCTTTGATGTTTAGGTATAACTAAGGCTGTGGCACCCGCGGCATTGGCACTACGTAAACACGCGCCTAAATTGTGGGTATCTTGCACTTGATCCAAAATTAATAACAATGGCGCTGTGCTAACACAACCTTCTTCATAAGCATTACCACGCTGATCTTCCAACCAACCTGGATAATAATCTCCCCAAAATTGCACTTCATCTATTATCGCAGGAATCATAACTTTAGCGCATACGCCTTGATGATGATCCGTGCCGCATAGTTTTGAGATCTGTTCACTTGGGGTCATTGCTACATGCACCCCTATTTTTTCCGCTTCTTCTGCAATCTCAACTAATCTTTGATTTTTACGTGCTGGATCCAAATGTAACTCAACTATTAAATCTGCCGGGCCCGCGCTGTGCTCCTTAGCCATACTTAATGCCACATTTACACTATGTATCCCTGCTACCCATTGCGATGTTAAATCTATTGGCGCGCGCTTCTGGGGGGCTCTTTTTGCCGCCCGCTTTTGCAAATGCACCACATTATTTCCATGGGCTGGGTCTGTTGGTCTTCGGGAGTTTTTAGTGTGAGGCTTATTTTGATCTTTTCGCATTTTACAGCTCTTTTGGTTAGATATGATATATGCTTGCAATTAGATAGAAGATTTGCAAACCTGTCAATAAATTCAAATAACTAAAATTATCTTTATCTTCTGAGGAGTGGGTTTATGGCAGGATTAAATTTATGGCAAAGTGTTAAACAAAAACTGTCAATATCATCGAAAAAAAAGCCACAAAATGATGGATTTACCGCAATTTCTGCCGATGGGTTGAATGAGCCCGACCCACACAATCCTAAAGCAAAATTTAAAGGGATGCGGTTAAAACCTCAAGGTAAAGCTAAACCGGGTAAAGATAAATCTAATAAAAAACCTAAAAAACCGGCAAAATATACTGAAGGCTCAAAAGGGTATTATTGCGCGATGAATGGCACTACTGTAGCCAAATTACGCCCTACTCACCCTGATATAAAAAACGTGCCGCATGATCTGCGCCAAGGCATGCAAGAGACATGCTCGAGCATCGCGCTGCCGCCGCTGTCGCTTTCTGATGCTATTAGGATTATCCGGGACACGGATCCTGCAACAGCTCGGGATTCCACTTCTATGCTAGCTTATGATCGGGAATCTATAGAAATTTCGACGGAGTTGTCTGTGTCGGATGATTCTGATATGGAGTTTGGTTAAATTAGTTTAAAGTCCCAACCAATTGAAAATCAACCCGATAAAGTTCTAAGTCAACTTTACTAATTCGGATTAGAATCTCATCGCCGACACTATAAACCTTACCCTTATGCTCACCAACTAGCTTTTGGGCGAGTTGATCATAAATATAATAATCATCTTGAAGGTTTGATATATGCACCATCCCATCTACCCGAATCTCTTCTAATTGTGCAAAAAACCCAAATGGCAACACCGATGCAATAACCGCTTTGTGCTTTTGGCCTAAATAATGCTTGAGATAATGACATTTCAGCGCATTTGTTACTTTCCTTGAATAATCCTCTGCTACACGCTCTTTTTGCGAGGCACTTTGCGCTATAACATTTAATTGCTCAAGGTTATAAGTTGGTTTCTTAGAATAAACATGAGATTTAATTAATCTGTGAACTATTAAATCAGGATACCGTCTAATCGGGGATGTGAAATGCGTATACTCAGTAAAACCTAATCCAAAGTGCCCTTGGTTTTTAGTGTGATAGACCGCTTGCGTCATCGAGCGTAAAACAAACATCTGAATAAGATCAAAATCTGGCATTTTGGCAGCTTTTAATAAAACTTCAGAAATATCCTTTACTGTTAATTTATTAGGTACTTTAAACCCGCGATGCCTTAAAAATAAAATTAGATCATTACGCTTTTCATCTTTAGGTGGCTCATGTACGCGGTATAAACCTGAGATTTTATTCTCTTCTAAAAATCTTGCCGCAGAAATATTAGCCAATAACATGCATGATTCAATCATTACATGCGCACCATTGCGATCAAGCGAGTTAATTTTATCAATCTCGCCGTGATTATTTAACATCAACTCCTCTTCGGGAAGTTCTAATGTTAAAGCGCCTGATCTTATTCGCGCTTGCATAGCTTTACGATGTAAAGCGTAAGAATGACGCAATGAAGTATCAATTTGTTTATCTTTATAACTCTTACCTGATGATATATGCTTCCAGGCTTGCATATAAGTTAAACGTGCTTGGGAGTGGATTATCGCAGGGTAAAACTCATAAGTTTCAAGCTCACCACTAGCGCTTACTTGCATCTGACAAACTAAAGTCAATCTATCCTCACCAGGCACCAGCGAGCATAAATCATTGGATAAACCTTCTGGTAACATTGGAATCACCCTACCAGGAAAATAAATCGATGTAGCACGATCTTTCGCTTGAATATCTAATGAGTCATCTTTATCAACAAAATATGACACATCCGCAATTGCAACGTATAACTCCCAACCGCCAGCTGGTTTTTCGTGGCAATATATCGCATCATCAAAATCACGTGCATCGGCGCCATCTATTGTCATAAATGGAAGCTTGCGTAAATCACGCCTACTTGAGTCATCACTTAAAACCTTTTTAGCCCAACGCCATTTTTTGGCTGCAGATTGTTGTTTTTCAACACCTTTTAAAGCTTTTTTATTCCAAGGTTCTGGCTGCGGGTAGTTACTTTCAAGCTGATTAATTAAAATATCAACAAGAGATTTTTGCGGTAAAACTTCTTTAATTACGCCAATTGCCGGAGTTTTCTCAGTTGGGTGAATCGTGATTTTAACTTTGACTAAATCATGTTGCGTGGCTGATTTTTTATTCTCAGGCAAAATCAAAATTTGTTGATGCGAGTGTTTGCCTGAAGGTATAACATACCCCATGCCGCCAGTATCAACTTGAACATACTGCCCTTCACACTCGTGAACGGCTCGCTCTAATACTTTAACTTCAGATGTTTTATAAATATCTAAATCTTTTGATGGAATAAGTTTTGCGCTAATCTTATCCCCGACAAATAACCCGCGCATATGCTTAGTGCTTATTTTAACTTTTACATTTTTTAAATCAGCCTCAAGACAGCCTTGCTGTTGCTCGTTTAATTTAACTATGCCTTCGAGCTCATCTTCACCGGGAGACGTAGAGTAACTCTTATCAACTTTTACAAATAATTGCCCATCACGCACCATAGCTTTTAAGCGGCGGGTTAAAGCTTCTATTTGATCATTTGATCTAACTTTAATGTTTTGGGCGATCTGCTCAAAATTTAAATTACCAGAACTTTTATCAATCAAATTTATAATATACTCACGCGATGCTATCGGGCTTTCATATCTGTTTTTCTCGCGCATAAAGTTTGGATCATCTTTAGGCAGAATATTTGCTGATTGTTTAGATTTATTTGAACTTGTTGATCCTCTAGATTTTTTAGGATCTTTAGAGCTTTTTACTTGATCTGTAGTTTCTTTGTTTCTAGCCATCATGGCACCTATATTTATAATTTATAATTTACGATTTTGTTATATCTATACCTGAAGTATACACCTATTTTTAGCAATAATTATATATAACTTAGCAACATTAAACTCGGTGCGGCAAATGGGAGATGTCATTATCAGTATTATTATCATAAAAAACCGTTTGCGCTGGCATATCAACTATAGTTTCAGCTGGATCATCTTTTAGATAATTATAATATTCTTGCTGGCGACCCATCCATTTTTCAATTTCCTTAACTAAACTTTCATTTGGTTCTAATATATGCGGCTCAACATTAAGCCGAGTTAGTGGGCAAACAAACCCCCAGCGGCGAAAATGAATCAATATTGCCTGGAGCTCAAAAGTATTGCCAGAAGTTAATATTACAGGTTTTGACATAACCTGAAAGGTTATCGGGCAATCAAACTCTGATGGGGTTTCCATAGGCTCACCCCCCAAATCCTTTATCTTTTGATTTAATTCATCAATTTGGTTTTGTTTATTGGAATCTTTTAATCGAGGTAATCTTCGGCGTGATATTCTTAATAATTCGTCATCTCTAGTAATATAAGAATCATAAGTAGCACTAAAAACATATAAATATACAAATATTGCAGCTGAAAATAAAATCACAAAAGGATAAGATGTTGGGTCACTAATCCCCATACCTCTTTTTGAATTATTACCTTGAAAAATATTAAAACATATCTTGTTAAAATTAATATCTGACATAAAAAGCTGCTGGCACATATCAATAATATTAAAACATAATTTAGGTCCAGTCGTAAAAGTTACATTTGAACATGCCCCAACCAAACCATAGCAAGGGGCAGTCGCATTCACAACCTCAGTGCCTCCCCGCCACAGACATCTAGCAGACAACGCCCGACACTCAGGCACATAATTTACCAAACACGATGATATCGTAGACAAACCACCACCTCATATATTTTATTTTTTATTTGTTAATTTTATTTAATAATTTTTTATTATTGCCGAATTAATCTTTTATTAATTTGTTTTGTTAAATACGCAGAATCATTACTGCGCCAAGGGTTTATATCTAACCCTCCGCGGCGAGTATAAAAAGCTGCAACGGTTAATTTATTTGGCTTACAAGAATTTAGTATATCAATAAAAATCCTTTCAACACAATGCTCGTGAAACTCCTGATGGCCGCGAAATGATACGATATATTCTAATAAACTTGCCTTATCAATTTCTAAACCAGAATAAGATATCCAAATACTTCCCCAATCAGGCTGATTTGTAATCGGGCAATTAGATTTTAATAAGTGTGAATATAAACTTCTGGTTACTTTTTTATCACACTTAGCATTAGCATTAGCATTAGCATTAGCATTAGGGCTAGATAATTTCAAAATATTAGCATCAGGAATATAAGATTCTATTTTAATATCTTGATCATCTAGATAAACTCCATCTAGCTTATCAAATCTATCAAAGATAGCTTGAGACTTATTATCATTAATTAATACAACTTGAGCCTTTATATTTAAAGCGCAAATATTAGAGCAATCTTTTGTTATTAAAGCTTCGACATCAAGATAAGATTCAAACTTTTTATTATTCAAGCTATTAAAATATAACTTCAAAGATTTTGACTCAATTAAAAATTTTGAATCACACGGTATGCTTAAATGACAAATCGCGACGATAGGTTTTCCGTTTAAATCAAGCCAAGAAAGCTCATACGCGCGCCAAACATCATTTCCAAAAAAAGGAAGCTTTTGATTAGCATCATCACTTAAACCTATATTTAATCTATTATGACTCCTTGCAATTGGGTGCAATAAATTTGGATTATAAGATTCTGGGTAAGAAACTTCTTTGCCAAGATCCGAGCTTTCTAGATTTGCTGATTTTGTATTATTCATAAGATTCATATTATTTATATCATTCAAAATTAAATTAATAAAAAAATTATAAGTATTTTGCCTGTATTGGTGCTTGGTTACAATAAATAATAATATAGTCTTTGCGAATCTTTGGTGAAGATTTTGTGAAGATTTGGGGATTAAATATCTTTGGTTTGCTACGTGACATCATATATAATAAAAACACAACTTAAAAACAAAAACGGCTTTATGAGCAAGCTGAACTTTATTTATTTTGGTTCGGTGTTTTTGGGAGTTGTATTGAATTTACAATAACCCCGCCCTCTTACTAACCTATCGGTGTTCGAGGGGCAGGGGTTATTAAATATTATATCTAAGCCTCAGGGGGGGGCTGCGCGGGTGGTCCTTCTCCGCGCGCCATGCTCGAAAATAACGCCAACGACGCTCTATCAAACGCGGCAGGGTCCCTCGCCGATTCCACCCTGGGTGTTCTGTCCAACACTTCCTTAATCATCGCCACATAGCGTGTCAGGGCTCCTGTAATATCGTGGCGCTTGGGGCTGTCTGGCCGTTCTCCGCACACCTCCATACTGACATCTAATACTCCTTCGAACAACTCTCTGGCTGCTGGCTCACCGCGCTCCGCTCCTCGCGCCTGGCCTACCGCTTCTACCAGTTGGCGCACGTGCTCATCGGTGTACTTGGTGCTTGGGTCAGCTAGCAGTGCACTATCTAACCAGGTTCGCCTATCTTCACATTCCAGCTTGGCGCATGCGTTCAGCACCACGGCCACCAACATCTTAAATTCTCCGGTTAACTCATCTAACCTATCCACGTTGTTTCCTGACATAATTACTCCTTTTACTCTCTGTTTCCGTCTGGTTGTCTCTGTATAACTCGATGCTACATTTATTTAATATATGTTTATTATAAATCTACATTATCCCTATATAATTACATAAAACATGCTGGAAACCAATAAAAACAATATCTATAGTATAATAATAACATTACGCTTTATTCTTGTTAATGGATTAACTCTATAAAATATCCATACTTACTTCACTTAACTCCACCTCCTATACACTGCGCTCCGCGCCTGGGCTTCGCTGAAAGCCATACCCCACCCCAGCAAAACAGCTTAAACTAGACATGTAATACTTGGAGTTAAATCCTCTAACCTACGAGATATTAAATGACAAAGTTTAAAACTTCACTTCTACATAAACATAAAAAAATGCCCGCGCGCGAGCACCCTAACGGCTGCGCATCAAGTATTTACCACTAAATCGAATATTAATCTATAATAAAAACACAGCTCAAAACAAAAACGGCTTTATGAGCCCGCTTAACTTTATTTATTTTGGTTCGGTGTTTTTGGGAGTTGTATTGAATTTTGAATTACCTCACCCCCTTACTAACCTATCGGTGTTCGAGGGGCGGGGGTTATGAAACAATAGGCTCGAGTCTCCAACACTATCTAACTGCCTGGCTACCGTTCGTTCACGCCTCCGGTCGGCCGCTCCGTCATCTCAATCTCAACTCTGGCTCGCCACGCGGAACCTGACGCGCCTGCCGGTTGCGTGGCAGCTGCTCCAACCGCCACTGGGTGCGCATCTGCTAGCACTTCATTCCCTTCCTCATAGTCGGTATGTTCGTCTGCGGTGCTTAGGCGCAGCAGTTTCATAAACCCGCCGGTTAGGCGCCTGCCCACGGAGGGACGTGCCGGGTGGCCCCCTGCCCCACCACGCTGTTCGGGCCGCGCCATCTGGCTCGGCGCGCCGCGCTGGCCTAGCGTGATGCCGGCCGCGCCTCCGCTACCGCATGGGGCCGCCGTCGTCGGCCCTTCGTGTCCGCCCGGGGGAACCAGTAGTGCTCGTAGCACTGGCTCGCGGGCTAGCTCCATACCTTGCGGCGGGCGGGCATCTGCCTTTTTGATTGCCCCTATCAGGGCTCCCAAATTTTGGGGGGCATAACCTTCGTCGCAGACACGGCTGTATCGCCGTCTCACGTATAACGCTAGGATGTTGCCCGCATACTCCTCCGCTTTATCGGCGGGAAATCCGGTGGTCTTCAATAATAGGGCTGTTACTGCGGGCTCCCTCCCTCCCGCCTGTACTGCTGCATGGACATTTTCCTTTGTTAACGTTGACATAATTGCTCCTTCGTATATATAATCCTTTCGTCCTAGGCTCATTACTTAATACAATATTTACTTAATAATAATTTATTATAAATAACTATACCTATATAAGTATATGAGCATATATAATTACATATATTTTACTGTAAATCAATTAAATCAACCTTTAAGACATAATAATAATATTACGTTTTATTGTTTGATGGTGTGTCGCACTTCTTCGCATGCCTTCGCGCATCAAACACCACCTCCTGCACTCGGACATCACTAGGGGGCCTTGAATCCGCACCCAACCCTAGCTAAACGCCTAAAACTAGATATATAATACCCTGCCATTAAATCCCCAAACCTACGAGTTCTTAAATGACAAAATTTAAAACAAAAATTCTGCATAAACATAAAAACATGCCCGCGCGCGTAACGGAAGTTACAACCCCGCATGGTAAATTTACTACTCCAGCTTTTATGCCAGTTGCAACTAGAGCGTATATGAATCAATTATCACCTGATCATATACAACGGACAAAATCTGAAATTATTTTAGGTGGTAATACTTATCATATGTTAGTGGCACCCGGGATGGAGGTTATTCAAAATGCTGGTGGCATGCATAATTTCATGAACTGGCACGGCCCAATGCTAACAGATAGCGGCGGATTTCAGGTTTTCTCTTTATCTAAAAATAAAAAGATTTGTAAAATTAATGAAGATGGCGCCAAATTTAAACATCCGCAAAGTGGTAAAATTATTACTCTATCCCCTGAAAGCTCTATCAATACCCAAAAAATCATCGGGGCTGATATTATTATGGCGTTTGATCAGTGCACTCCAGATGTGGATAATTTAAAAATAGTAGAAGATGCAATGCGAAGAACCGAGCGCTGGCTCACAGAATCAAAAGAAACTCATGAAAAAACACCTGAAAATCCATATGGCGTAAAACAAGCGTTGTTCGGCATAATTCAAGGTGGGGTTTATAAAAATCTTCGCGAGCAATGCACAGAATTTGTAAATAACTTAGATTTTGATGGAATTGCAATTGGTGGGGAGTCGATTGGTTTTAATATGCCTAAAACTTGTGAGATTATCGATTGGGTTCGGCCACTTTTGCCAGAACTTAAAACTCGCTACACCATGGGAGTTGGGATGAGCCCGCAGGATTTAATCGATGTTAGCGCGAAGGGTATTGATATTTATGATTGCGTTGCCCCTACTAGAAACGCACGCCATGGCGCTTTATATTGTGGGGAATTTGTATTTGAAAATGATTGGGTTAGATTTAAAGATAACACTGAAGATAAATCATCCAGAATATTAATTAAAAAGAGTAAATACGCGCTGGATCAAGGGCCTATTATGCAAGGCTGCCGGTGTTATACGTGTCAAAATTATAGTAGATCTTATTTACATTATTTATTTAAAACTAAAGCGCCGGCTTATTATCCGTTAGCTTGTGAGCATAATATTAGTGTGATGCAGCAAACATGTGTGCATATGCAATATGTCATTCAGCAGCACGCTTCATAAGCTTAATTGGCTCACCTAGTATCTTCAATGACAATAAATAAACTAATCCGCTAACGACTATTATTCCACTTAAATATAAGAGCTGAGCAAATATGCCCATTTGGGGCCATAGATCCATGTGCGGGGTTAATATATATATACTCCCCCCCATTATGCTACTTGAGATAAATACTCTGCTAGCAAATAAAATCCAACTTAAACTAAAGTAATTTTGCAATATCTTAGATTTTACTAACCCGCGCCATAATAATAAAACATTTAATAAAGCTGCAGCTGACGATGCTAGCGCGATGCCTACATGCGCGAAGTATCTTACCCATATTATATTTAGTAAAATATTCACACTTACGCACAAAACTGCGTATTTTACCGGGGTTTTGATATTTTTTTGCGAATAATAAACACTTACTAATACTTTAGTTAGCATAAAAAATAATAAACCTAGAGAAAAAGCTTTTAAGCTTAAACTTGCTTGATTTACATCTGTTACGCTAAATTGCCCGTGATTAAATAGAGTTAATAAAATTGGGGTAGATAATAAAAATAATCCGACTGTGCACGGAATTGCCAACAAAAACACCCAGCGGCATCCCCAATTCAAAGATTCAATAAAACCTTGCATATTCCCGCTAACAAATTGTTTAGATAGAGTGGGAAGAACAACGGTTCCAAGTGCTACACCAAAAACTCCTAATGGAAACTGCATAAGCCTTTCTGAATAATAAAGCCAAGATATACTCCCGGTTGTTAGAAATGATGCGAATACTACATCCATGAGTAAACTTATTTGGGTGACGGATGCGCCAAAGCATGCTGGAATCATCTGTTTTAATAGTTTTCTAACTCCTTTGTGTTTAAAATTGATTGTAGGTCTGACTAAACACTTAATTTTATATAACGCCGGTAGTAAAAATAAAAACTGCATAATCCCCGCGACTAAAACTCCCCAAGCGACTGCCAGAATAGGAATATTAAAAAAATGTTTTCCTATAAAACTTGCGCTTATTAAAGATATGTTCAGCAAAATAGGCATCGCCGCCGGTAACGCGAATTTACTATGTAGATTCAACACGCTACTTGATAATGCCGCCAAGCAAATAAACCCTAAATACGGAAATGTTATCATCAATAAGCTAGCGCTTAAGTGTAATTTGGTAGGATCACCGATAAAACCTGGGGCAAATAAATAGATCCAATATTTTGCGCTAAACACCCCTATTATAGAAATGCTAAAACAAACTATAGCTACAGCTCCTGTGCAGGCCCCAACAAATTCTCTTAAAGCCGCTTTATTTGCACTCTCGCCATCACTATATTCAGCTAATATCGGTACAAATGCTTGATTAAACGCGCCTTCAGCAAATAATCTTCTGAAAAAATTAGGAATTTTAACCGCAACTAAATACGCATCCATAACACCACTAGCCCCGAAGATAAAGGCGAATATAATCTCACGAACCATACCAAGAACTCTGGATAAAGCTGTAAATGCTGCAAAGATGACGCTTGATTTAAATAATTTATTCAACTTAACCACTCAATATGTGTTTATTTTATTATTTGGAACTTTAGATTATAACTTTAATCTATATATTACAAAATACTTAAAAAAAACTTTATTTACAGAAAACAATATAATCTATAGGATAAGAAAAAATAATAATAAGATAGGAAGGATGGTGAATCCATCATATATAGCAGCTAAAATAAAAGATCTTATCATTACAAATAGCATTGAACGATCAGATATCCCAGAATTCTTTCTTGTAATACACAAATTAATGCCATATTTATCAACCATTGGTGAAACTAGAATGTTTCTTGAGCGGTATGGAGAGTCTATTCATACACGAGCATTACCCAATATAGATGAAATAGCTCTGTATTTAAGGGGATATAATAAAGTTACTGAGCACATACCAGACCCACACGAACAAGGAGCTACTTTTATTTTAATGAAGTTAATTTTATTAAGAAGATCTTTCAGTATGATCCACTATTACCTGCACTATGACCGCCCGCCTAGCGATCAAGCTTATATTAAAATGGTAGTTAAGCCCTACCTAGATTCAGCGGCAAATAGCATAAGAATAATAAAAGAGCAGAACTTCGACTTAAATATAGAAGAACGCCTTAAAAAGATAATAGAAGTAAAAGATATAAAAACATTTAACCGCCACTATCAGGCCCTAATAGAATTGTTGAAAATAGAACTAGGCGCCGAACATCCATTAGTAAATGGTGTAGAAGAGTTCTGGTGTAGCCAATTTTTGGAAGGAGGAGCAGCCGAACGCGCCCGCCGCGCAGAACAGGGACCGGGAGAATCGGCCCACGACGGCTTGGCGCCGGCGCTAGACGTACCAGACCCAACTCACGGCACGCGAAAATTTGGCGAAAGTCTAATCACCTCCCAACTGAGCGCAACACCGCCAGCCGAGCTAACAAACATCCATGCGAGCTTGGGAGCGCTGAGACGAGATCGCCCCCGATATGACCACGAACAGAGTTATACCATGACCCGCCTGACAGATGCGCAGGCAGAACGCGCTATAATAACGTTTTTTGGAGCGGCCCCGCCGCCCGCGAGCGACCCTGCAGGCCAACCTGATATGACAGCCGAGCCGCCGCACAAAAAGCTTAAGACCAAAGGCAAGGGGCGCGCCAAGGCAAAGCCTGCGGAGGATGGGACATCGAGTGCTGCATCAGATGAATGTGAATGTGAATGTGAAAGTGATTCTGTAGCCGAGGGAACTGCTGCAGCAGCAGCGATGGTTATTGAGGCGGATACCCAGAGAACGCGGACATGCGCCTTTTTACGTACGGGGCGTGCGAGTGATATGGGGAAGAGGTTGGAAGTGCGCGCCGCGCAGCCCGCTCGAGCCGCAGGCGAATAAAGCAACGCCACAGCCAGTCTAGACGGGGCCAAATCGCCCCATCGCCAGATTTTTGTTACAACCCATAGCGGACGCGAGAAGTGCGCGTAGCGCGGTGCTACCCGGGGTGTGGGGTATCTTGCGGTATAAATCCGGAAGGATTTTTGTATCAGGCGTAAAATATAAAAATTATAAAAAAATATCACTTTTTTTTGAAAAATTTGATTTGCTATAAGGTGTTGAAAAATAATGTTTATTGGAGGAGAACGGGCAAGGATGGGAGTTTATAGGTAAAATATTTAACGTTTTTATGTGTTTTTTAGTTGATTTTTATGTTTTTTTGGGGTATAGTTGGGGGTATAGATTATTGGAATTTGAGGAATATGAGATGGGAGCACACGTAGCAGAGATATTAGCAGCCCAAGCACGCACCTTGGATGGACGCATCGCAGCCCAGCTAGACAAAACCAAGCGCCCCCACAAAGCGTTACCCCCCCCAGGCAATGGCAACACTGTTCGCCGATATAGGCGCCACCGCGGGAGGTCTTAACCCCGACGATGGTCGAACACCATAGCTAACACGCGAATAGATGATCCAGGAAACCGAACCATTCCCTTAAAATAAAATGATCAGTCGAAAAGCTAATCAAAAATAAAAGTCTTTAAATCGATCACGAAAATAAATCGATAATTCAAACAATCGCCGCACCATCATAATGACGGCTTGCTCATAAAGCCGCAAGCGTATTTGTATTTTATAATCTTTTTTTTGAATCATCAATTGTTATTGGTGGTTTTTTTGTGGGTGGGTTGCCCATACCAGATGCTGTCTTTGCAAGGCTAAGTTGTTGCGAGGATACCTAACTAAACCTTTT
>CAJQSL010000110.1 GCA_905612315.1 uncultured Francisellaceae bacterium | reverse complement strand
TTACGCGCTCTACCCGAGGTTGCATCAAAGCAGTCTCGCCAATGACCGCATCGGATATGTTTTTGCGTAAGGGTTAAAATGCGTCATTTAAAGGACGTGATATATTGCAATTTGACTCAAATCAAGTATTTTTGCATAGAATGACCTAAAAATGACGATAATTGCCACAAACAGGACAAGTTATTTTTCAGCTAGTTTAACCAGCCACCATGGGGTACTGGGTAATATAAGGCTTCGCTATTACTAGATAACTTTTTGTCTAGTTGAGTAACACTGTATAGTTTTTACATAACATATAGGTTCCTAGTTATATATTTTAATAGCATATAAATATTCACTTTTTTCAATAAAAGATGAATATATATGTTGGGTTATAGTGCTGGATTCTCCAGGATCAGTTTCGAATATAGATAGATAACTCACCTTACGCACTCCAATAAAAATCAAATATCAAAAAGACCTAAAACCAAAAACTAGTCGTTATTAACGTTAATTAGGTTAGTTTATTTGGTTTCTTATTGATGTTTAAGTCAACATCTGGCCAACTTTTTATGCTCATTATAGATAAAAAGCTGTTTTGAGCATAATTATTGACTTTAATAAAATGCTCATTATAATATAAAGTCTAGTTTGAGCAAATATAAGCAAGGTTGATTTTTAGCATATGAGATCATTTATTGGAAGAAAAAAAGAATTAGAGCACTTAGAAGCTGTGCATAGTAAGCAAATACCTAGTTTAGTTGTGGTAAAAGGAAGGCGAAGGGTTGGGAAAAGCAGTTTAATTCTTGAGTTTGCATCCAAGCATAAACAGAGCAAACTTTGGGATTTTGCTGGACTAGCTCCACAAGATGGTATGGATGATCAAATTCAAAGAGACCATTTCGCCAGGCAATTAGCAAAGCTTTTAAAAACATCTGCTTTTACATTTCACAACTGGAGTGATGCCTTTGATTACTTAGGTGAGCATTTAAGTAAAAATGATATTATATTATTTGATGAGATTTCTTGGATGGGACTTAAAGACTCAAGTTTTATTCCGAAGCTAAAAGCCTGGTGGGACAAGCAAACATTACCTATGACGGCTGTTTTTTGTGGATCTGTTTCAACTTGGATAGAAGAAAATATTTTAAAAAGTACAGCTTTCTTTGGGCGTATTAATTTAACTATTACTTTAGAGCCATTAATAATACCTGAAAGTGCAAATTTATTAATTACCTCTGGATTCCAGGGATCTACTTATGATACATACAAGCTTTTAAGTATTTTAGGTGGAATACCATGGTATTTAGAGCAAGTATCACCAGGACAAACTGCTGATGACACTATCAAACGGTTATGCTTTGAGAAAGATAGCATGTTGGTTTTAGAGTTCGATCGTATTTTTAATGATTTATTTTATGGTAAAGGCGCTACATATAAAAAGATATTAGATGCTCTTAAAGGTGGTATGAAAACTCTTGCACAGGTGCGTAAAATTATAGAGTTTGCTCATAGTGGTACACTTAGTGCTTTTATGGAGAACCTAATTACAGCGGGGTTTGTAAAAAAGCAAAACTTATGGTCATTTAAAACCACAAATCCACTCAAGCAAAGTCTATATCGAATTTGTGACCCATATATGAGATTTTATTTAAAGTTAATTGAGCCGCAACGTAACAAAATAGATTTAGGGGGTTTTAATGACTTTACCCTATCAAATATGCCAGGGTTTGAAGCTCATATTGGCCTACAGCTCGAACAATTATTATTGCAAAATAGAACTTTGTTACTGCAATCTATTGGTGTTTCTATTAGCGATATCGTATCTGATGGACCTTTTAGGCAATCTAAAACAACAAAAAGTCCTGGTTGTCAAATTGACTATTTGGTGCAAACCACAACTAGAAATTTATTTGTATGTGAATTTAAATTTAAACGTCGCGAACTTGGTGTTGATATAATAGAACAAATGAAGAGTAAAGTTCAGGCTTTGAAAGTGCCTCGAGGCTTTGCATCCATACCTG
>CAJQSL010000109.1 GCA_905612315.1 uncultured Francisellaceae bacterium | reverse complement strand
GCAGCTTGAGCTTGCTAAAAGTCGCTATCAAACTACGGGTGATAAAGTTCAAGCTTCTGGTGATTCTAAGTCTTTATTTGCATCTGTTTTTTCTTCTTCTAAATCTTCCAAATCTAGTAAAAGCACAAAGTCAAAAGAGATGGCTCTTGTTTAATCTCGCCAAAAAGATGGGCTTAGTAATACGAGTAAGGTGAATATTTCTAATCTACCAATTAGCATGGCAAAAGATAATACCCATAATTGTGGGTCAGAAAGGGTTGCAAATGTTTCGTGCACATTCCCGAATCCTGGTCCAATATTCGCCATGCAAGCTATTAGAGCTGATGTTGCGGTTATAAGGTCAACTGGATTAAGTAGAATTAGAAGTAAAAGTAAAAAAACAAAAATAGTAATAGATGCTGAAACAAAAGACCAGACCCCATTCATAACTCTATCAGGTATAGGGTCATTTTGTATTTTAACTATAAATTGCCCGGATGGGTGAATAAGCTGTTTAATTTCACGGGTGATTTGGCGCCTTACTAACATAGCTCTAATAAATTTTATGCCACCTGTTGTAGAGCCACTGCAAGAGCCAACTATACCTATAAATAATAAAAGAAGAGGCATAATGCTAGGCCATTGATAGTAATTATTGTCACTAACAAAACCTGTAGTTGTAGCAAAGGATACGACTTGAAATAGGCTATCTAATATAAGCCAGTGGGTTTGCATATCAACCTGGTAATAAGACAATATAATTATGGTTATAATAGTTATGATGATAACAAATATAATAAAGTTACGGCACTCAAGGTTTTTCCAGTAGGCTTTAAGTCTGCCTTTAAATAAGCCTAAGTAATGCAAAGAGAAATTAATGCCTCCTAATAGCATAAACAATATGCACAGCCAATAAATCGGTTTACTATTAAAATAAGCAATGCTGGCATCATGCGGGGCATAACCACCTGTTGAGATTGATGCAAAACCATAACATATCGCATCAAACCAGCTCATTCCTGCTATATAATAAGCTATTATACTTATTATGGTAAGTGCGACATATACCATCCATAAAAGCTTAGCTGTTTGAGTTATTCTTGGGGTTATTTTAGTTTCTTTCATTGGGCCTGTTATTTCTGCTTTATATAATTGCATACCGCCGACACCAATTAGTGGCATTATAGCTACAGCTAAAACGATAATACCCATTCCTCCTAGAAACTCTAGTTGTTGGCGATAATATAAAACAGATTTTGGTAAAATATCTACACCGATTAGGGTGCTAGCCCCAGTCGTAGTTAGGCCTGAAACGGCTTCAAATACACCTTTAGATAGGTCAATGTGGGGTTGGTATGAGAGCACAAAGGGCAAGGAGCCAAATACGCTAAGTACCATCCAGGTTATAAATACTATTAAAAACCCATCCCGAGTTCTAAGCTCTACTTTATGTTTGTAATTTGGGGCCCATAGGATTAATCCTGTGATAAAAGTTATTCCCCAGGATATTATAAATGGCAGTGCGTTACCATCCTCGAAATAAACCCCTGGAATAATGGGGGTCAGCATGCTTACGCTAAAGCACATTAATAAAATTCCGGTTATTTTTGCGCTGGAGAATATTTTCATGTGGTAGATTCTTCCAGTCTAAAGCGTTTTTCTAGGGTGTTTAACATGGCTCGGTCACTGACAAAAGCAATTAAGTGGTCATCAGGTTGGATAGTTTGTTCGTCCACATTAAAAAATAACTCGTTACTTTGTTCTCTGGCTATGCAGCAGATAATACATTCCTTGGGTATATTTAGTGCAGATAAGGGTTTGCCAATAATTTCCGCTGTTTTTTCATTTTCGTGAATGACAAGTTCAACTACCTCTGCGATTCCTTCTGGGAGTATATAGGCATTAGCCAAAGCTGTGCGGCGTAAGTATTTTAATATCCCGCTGCAAGTAATTAATTGTGGGGATATGGCAATATCGATATCACTGGAGCGTTCTATTAGGTAATGAGCATATGTTTGCCTATTAACTAATGCAATAGTTTGTTTAGCACCAAGTCTTTTAGCGATAATAGCAGACATAATATTATTTTCATCATCATTAGTGATAGAGCAAAATAAATCAACCTCGTCGATATTTTCACTAGTTAGCAACTCACTATCTGAGATGTCTCCATTTAGCACTATGGTATGGGATAGTTGTTCAGCAACTCTGGTCACACGTTCTTGGTTATGCTCAATTAGTTTAACCTTATAAGATTCTTCAATTTTTTTGGCCAATTTTATTCCAATGTTACCACCACCGCCTATCATGATGCGTTTGAAGATTATTTCTTTTCCAAAGATGAGGTTGCAGATTGGATTTACCT
>CAJQSL010000108.1 GCA_905612315.1 uncultured Francisellaceae bacterium | reverse complement strand
ATGATAGCGAGATTGTTCTAGCGGCAGTGCGGCAGTGTGGCAGGGCCCTTTATTATGCAGCAAGACTTCGAGCTGATAAAGAGGTTGTTCTAGCGGCAGTGCAGCAGGATGGCAGGGCCCTTCAGTATGCATCAGCAGAGCTTAAAGCTGATAAAGATGTGGTTCTAGCGGCAGTGCGGCAGGAGGGCGTGGCCTTTTTGCATGCATCAGCAGAGCTTCAAGCTGATCCAGTTCTTAAGTGGTTTGCGAAATATAGAGATGAGCTGACAGAAGTGTTCGGAGAGGACCGTTTAAATTATAAATTTTTAGCAGAAAAATATGAGAGTCGAGCTTTGAATTTGGTAAATAAATCTCTAGAAGAAGATATAGAACCGAACGACCCTGACCCTACACCGATGGTGATAAGGTTAGCCCAGGAAGCGCTGGCAGCTCTTACAGGTACTTCAGCTAAAGAGGCCGCTGGGATGCCACTGGAAGTTTAACAATAAGTTAAGTTTTAGGTTGAGATATGTGCCTGCCATTTTCATGAGAAATGTTTACACACTTAGATGGACAGACCCATGAGAGCGAACAATAAGATCTTTTAATGTGAAAGAGTATGGGAGATAGTTCATAATATATATTCGTATAACGTAAGTTATGTTAAACTGGATATCTCTTATATTAATAATGGAGGTCACATCTTTTACCAAAGTCTTAAAATCTACATAACCCCCACAAAATGCACCCGCAATATATCCGCATCAAAGCTCAAAGCTGAGCTTTCCATAGTTAACTTATCTTTGATTTGAGTATCACTTAGCATAGGCGCTTTTTCTAACTTAGAGCCAAATTTAAGTCTGCTTTTATACTCATCCATAAACTGATTTAACCAAGATTTTCTCGAGTGTCCAAGTAACAAATCTATTCCTAAATCTTTAAATCTAGATAAATTTTGAATTAATTTTAAAGATTGAATGCTATTTTTTCCAAAGCCAATACCTGGATCAAAAATTAGGTTTCCCTTGTTTATTCCAAGATTAGTTAATTTTTCTAATTGCTGCTCTCCCCACGTATAAACCAGCTCTACTGGGTCTTTATCTAATGGTAAGATTATGTCTTTTTTGGCAGGAACAGATAAAGAGTGCATAAATATAGCCTTTATTTGGCTATCTTTAACTAAATTTTGCATATTAGGGTTAGTTAAGCCTGAAACATCATTTAAAATATCGATGCAATTATATTTTAGGGCTTTTTCAAAGGTTTGATAGTTTCTAGTATCAAGAGAAATTTGTATATCTTGTTTGCTCCATTTGTTTTTATTTGAACTAATATATTCTAATACAGGCTCAAGGCGCTCCCACTCATCGGTATTTTTGATAGCTGATGCTTTAGGGTTGGTTGCCTCTGCACCGATATCTATCATATGAGCGCCGCAAGATATAGCTTGATCTATATTTTTAAAAATATCTTGATAATTATTTAGGTTATTATTTTCAGAGAAAGAATTTGGGGTAGCATTTATTATTTGCATTAAATACGGTGAGTTAATTTTTTGCGGTATTTTTCTGGTGTTAAATGGAGCTTTGTTAGGTGCTTGCCAGGTGTTTATCAA
This sequence comes from uncultured Francisellaceae bacterium, assembly GCA_905612315.1. Classification (GTDB taxonomy): domain Bacteria; phylum Pseudomonadota; class Gammaproteobacteria; order Francisellales; family CACEW01; genus CAJQSL01. Next base: position 14,885 of record CAJQSL010000108.1, on the reverse strand, counting down.
GTTTTTAACATGATTTAGTTTGTTAGAAAAAAAGTAAGATTGCATATCATCTGGGATTATCTCAAATGCCGGCAGTAGAGCAAAAGGGCGCTCAAATAAGTGTTTATGCGGAATGCTAAGATCTTCTGATATGAATTGATTATCAAAATTTGAGTATAATAAAATATCAAGATCAATAACCCTTGGCGCCCAAGTTTTGGATTGTTCTCGACCTAAAGACCTTTCAATAGCTTTTAAATCTTTTAATAAATCCTGGGGTTTTAGATTGGTTTGAATAAGTAAACATAAGTTTAGATAATCTAAGTCCCAATTTTGAGGGGATTTGTCAGGTAATTGCGCATCAGATAAATAAACAGAAGATACTTTAATTACATCAATATTATTTGATTTTCTAATTAATTTTATAGCAGCTTTAAGATTATCAAAGCGTGATTTATTATTTTTATTTAAGTTTGATCCAAGGCCGATGATTGCAAGTGTCATATTTTAATTACTTAAATTTTTTAAAATTTGATAATCTGTAATTATTTTATGATTAAATCTAATTAAGTCGAGCATAATTTGCAGGATCTTCTCTTCTTGGTTTGCAAATACGTAATGAGCATTTTCTCCACCATGGAAGCGAGCTTTGTGGTGGTACAACTAGAGGTGCGCTTAATTCTGCCCTTAAACTATCAGGTAAAAATACACCTTGTGCCATAGGCTCTTCTAGGATTTTATTAGTCCACCATTGAGTTACTTCTTCTTTGTATTTTGCTTGTACATCTGTACTTGTGCAAAAAGTTAAAAAGTCTTCATTTAGTTTGCTTTTTGCTAGATCAAATTCTTTTTGCCCGCCTGGTGTTATTTTAATAATTTCTTTATTTATTGCTGTTATGAGCTTATTTTTTAGAAGTATTCTATTGATATAAAAGCTACGTGGAAGAAGAACGATATCATTTTCATGAAGTTTATTAGACAAAGTGCATACGAAATTTCTAGCAAGCTTGCGCGCCTTGAAGAACCCTACGTGCATGCATTCTTCAAGTAGCCATCTACTAACATCTATATCAATAATTCTACGCATATCAAAGCTTGGTTCGCCTGAGAGCGAAGTCATGCGAGAATTAAATTCATCTCTATTAATATTATTCTTCTGTAAATAATCTAAAGCAACATCAAAGCATCTACTATAAACAACCCTAGATAAGGGTTTGGAGATTTTAATCTCAGGGCGTGAAACTTCATGCCCAAGTAAATATCTTATTTGAGCAATCTCGCTCTGGCGGATATCAAAATCATAATTAGATTCTAAAAATTCTGCGTATAAGTTAAATCTATCAGAATCTATTTCTAAAGATGAGGTTTTTGGATCTAGTAGGTATAGATATACTTGAAGTTGTTGTTGTGGGCTAAAGCCTCTACTAGATGAGTCAGTTTCTAAATCCATAACCCAGTCTCTTAAAGGTATTATTAATATGGATCTAATTTCTTGTTCGAGAATATTATTATTAGATTTTTGAGACTCGCTCATTTTCCCACTCCTTGTTTTTTTTATTATATCTTACAACAAATATAGTTTTTGTAAACATTATATCCATCGTTTTTGTAACAAAACTGAAATAAATGAGGGTTATATTTAGAAAAAAATGTAATGTTTAGAATTTTTATGAGTAACTCTTCAACACCGTTTTTAGCAAGGCATGAGTATGATGCTCATGAGTATTTTAATTCTTTTAAGAATGGATCCAAAGTGGCCTCTGTCTTTACTTTTTTGGCGTTAGGTTCTGGAGAGTGGAGTCAGTTCAGTAGTTCTAATAGGAATGATTTGTTTGCAATTTTTGGGGTGGGAGTTGTTTATTTGGCTTGCACTAGGTTTATAAATAAAAAGTTTAAAAAAGATGAAGATAGGATAGAAAAACAAAAGTGGCTTGATAGGTTAGATTATTTATATCAATTATTAAGCTTTTTTGATTTTATTTGTCTTATTTGTAAGTGGGCTGGTAAGAATTTATATAAAATAATTAATTCTAAAGTTGGATTATTAATAGGTGTAAGTATAGTTGTTGGAGCTGGAGCTTTGATTTTAGCAAACTATATAGCTAATAAAATCAGTAATAGTGAAAATAATTGGGACAAAGTTAAAGATATTTATAGATCAATAAAGAACGGCAGGCATTTTGCTAATTTTATGGGTGAGATAGCGGCAAATGCTTATTGGGCGTCTATTGGATGTGTATATTTATGTGGTGCTGGGCTTGGTTTGTTAGCAGTAGATTATGCGTGGAAAGGTTTGCTTAAGTCTTTTAATGCGCAAGGAGACGGCGCTAATATTACGAATTCTAAAAAGTATACGTCTTATACTTTGGGATCCATAAGCGGATTAGCGCATGGTTTATATTTATACCAATTTTATTGGGTTTTAGCATCAGTTGCATTTCATACTACATTGAGTTTTTCGACAGGTGGTGTTTGGCCAATAGTTTTGGGCGTAAGTTGTGCTTTGTGGGGATTGTATTATATGGCTCGAAACTTTAAGAAAACTTATAAGGCTATTGCTAAGGGTGGTGAGGATGTTCCAAGTGGGGAGGATGTGCCAAGTGGTGAGGATGTGCCAAGTTATGAGGATGAGCCAAGTGGTGAGGATGTGCCAAGTGGTGAGGATGAGCCAAGTGGTGAGGATGTGCCAAGTGGTGAGGATGATCCAGCACAGCAACAGGTCAATCCCTTCTGCGCTGAAGGAAGTTGCAACAACTCAGTCCCGTCACCGACGGTATAAGGCTAGGATGGGGATCCAAACTGCAAAAGCTAATCACTGTACAACACAAAGCCCGCAACATTTTTCACCTTCATCTTTTTCTACGTCTAACTCCTCATCACTGCTATCAGAATCTACCCATAATCTATAAGCTTCCATCTGAGTTCTTTGTGTTATACCAAATGGCGCGCCGAAAAAGGTATGAGCAAGTCCTGGAAAAGGTTGGTTATGGCGTCTGCGTTTTTCTTTTTGTGAAGCTGAACCCATTAGGCCAGCATTTTCTTTTGTAACTTTATAAGAGGATCTTAGCGGAGTTTGCTCATCTACTTCTCTCTCTTCTACAGTTGTTAAATACTTTCTCAAGACACCTTTAGCATCTTTTGCTTTTTCTTTTTTGTCTTCTTCATTTTCTCTATCACACTTAGTTATTATCTCACCAAGTTCCCAGCGGGTAAAAAACATATCTATAGGTTTTTTTTCACGATTTGAATCATGTTTTTTATTTCTAGATAGATTAAAATTAACATGAGGAGACATGGGTAAACCTACATTTACAAAGCCTTCTAGCTCACACTCGTCTATTACGGGAGCTTCAATAGGATTTTTTTTGTCTTTTGGCATAAATTAAGAACTCTATTTTATTATTATTTTTAAGATAAGAATTAAGATAGCAGTATTTAAAAATATTTCCAATTTGTTTTTATTTAAGATTTTAACTTGATGTTTTTTATTATTTTGTTATAATGAGATATAACATTATAACATAAGTTTTATTTAAAGGTCTTAGTTTTGAAAGAAGATAAGCAACTTACAAAGCAATTAGATATTTTATCAAAGTCTTTATTAGTTTTAACCTCAGAGCAGGATATAAAATCTTTATTATTAGATTTGTGCACTCCAACTGAAATAGATGCAATGGCAGGTAGGTTAGCTGTAGTTAATTTATTAAAAGATAATATTCCATACCGTAAGATTCATGGTTTAACTGGTGTTAGCCTTGCAACTATTACTAGGGTAGCAAGGACTCTAAAATATGGTCAGGGTGGGTATAACCTGGTTTATGATAATTTGCAATCAAGCTAATAATTAAAAAGGATTTATTTTGAATAAAGTAAAATCAGTGAAATCATCAAAAGCTGCATTAAGTGTTTTTACGCTGGTTATGATTAATATCATAGCGGTGGATAGTATTCGAGCATTGCCTATAAGCGCAGAGTATGGATTATCTTTAATTTTTTATTATATCCTAGGTGGGGTTTTATTTATGATCCCAAGTGCTTTAGCCGCAGCTGAGCTATCAACTGGCTGGCCTGAGACTGGCGGGGTTTATGTGTGGGTTAGAGAGGCTTTTGGCAAAGGGCCTGCGTTTTTAGCGGCTTGGTTGCTATGGATTTACAATATAGTTTGGTATCCGACCATATTATCTTTGTTGGCATCTACCTTCTTTTATATGTTTAGCCCAAGTTTGGCAGTTAATAAAGAAGCTGTTTTTATTTTTATTTTTGTTACTTATTGGTTAGCAACTTTAGTTAATTGTTTTGGGATGAAAGGTTCAGGCATGGTCAGTAGTTTTTGCTCAATAATTGGTACTTTATTCCCGATTATCTTAATTATTATTTTAGGCGTAGCTTGGGTTAAGCTTGGCCAGGGATCTGCTATAAAGTTTAAATCTGTAGATATTATTCCTAAGCTGCATAATATAAATCAGTTAGCAATTTTAACAGGAATGTTATTTGGCATGGTTGGGATGGAGATGTCAGCTATACATGCGCAAGATGTTAAAAATCCAAAAAAAGATTATCCTAAGGCATTGTTAATTTCAGTTTGCTTGATTTTAATCACATCTATTTTAGGGGCACTAGCTATCGCTATAGTTATCCCAAGAGCTGATATGAACTTATCATCGGCGGTGATTGAATCTTTTGCGATATTCTTTAAATCATATAGCTTAAACTGGATGGTGCCAGTTATTGCTGTTTGTATAATAATTGGTGGCTTTGGTGGGGTATCTGCATGGATTATTGGCCCAAGTAAATGCATGATGAAATCTTGTGAAGATGGTAGTGCGCCTATCTTATTTGCCAAGGTAAATAAATATGGGGCACCGATAAATATGTTATTAGCGCAGGGAGTTATTTTTACGTGCTTATGTGCGTTATTTTTGTTTTTCCCAGGGTTTAATTCAGCATATTGGTTATTGACTGCCATGACAGGGGAGCTAGCTGTTTTATTTTATATTTTTTTATTTGCAGCGTTAATTAAACTAAGATTTAGCAAGCCTGAGGTAAAACGTGCTTATAATATCCCGTTTGGTAAGGTTGGTGTTGTTGTTGTCGGCGGGGTTGGCATTTTAACATGTATATTCGTTTTTATAGTAGGTCTGTTCCCGCCGGAGCAAATAGATCTAATAAGTAAGGTTGATTACGAGATAGTGTTAATAACAGGGATTATCACCGCTTGTGTATTGCCTTTTGTTTTAAAGGCGGGCATGAATAGGTTCAGTTAAGTTAAGTTAAGTTAAAGATTGATGGAGTGGATCACTGTAACTCTATGAAAATTATTAAAATAATGCATAATTTAGGCGCAAGGAGTTGCTTGTAAATGAAATATCTTTTTTAAAAAGATATGAAATAAAAATGGGTGGACCAGAAGTTACTTTATAATTAATTAAGTGCTAATATTATCCTTTATTACTTCTTCAACTTGAGATTTAATCCTTTGAGAGTTTTCTTTAGAAAACCTCTCTTTAGGTAAATTAATTTTAAGATCACATTTTACAATTTTGTTTTTCTCATCTCTTTTGTGAATTCTATAAGCGATATATTCTTCTATCCCATATTCTTTAGCAATTGGAGTTATAGCTTCAGCTAAATTAGATTCTGGAAAATTAATAACTTCCCAGCGCAGTTTATATTGCTCATAAATAAAGTCTGCATTAATTAAATATGGAATAACACTTTCTAAAACCATACTTTGATTTTCTTGTGGAGGGCCAGGGAGGGCGGTGATTGTTTTATTGTTACTCTCAATTATAAAGCCTGATGCTGTGCCATTAAGATTTGGAATTATTATAGAATCTTCTGGAAACAAGCATTGGCGCTTATTATTATCTTTAACTTCAATGTTTTTTTTATTAAGGCGATCTTTGATTCTGTTTAAGCTATTTTGATTAAAAATTAGTTCTTTATTTATTATCTCAGATATCATAAATCTTGTTTGATCATCATCTGTTGGGCCTAAGCCGCCAGTTATTATTACAGCTGAGTTATTATCTAATAAAAATTTGAGGCCTGATTTTAAGTTTATTTTGTTATCATCAGTTGTTAAGTGCTCACCTACCAAAATATCATTTTTAGTTAGTATTTGAGCGACAAACCTACTGTTTGCATCTAGAATTTCTCCTGAGATTATTTCAGAACCTGTAGATAAAATAGCAACTCTTTTTAGCATTTTCATATCCCTTACCTTTCTTAATTTCTCTCTTGCTTTATTTAAACTTTTGCCAAGATAAATCAAAATACCGACCGCTGTCGTTGCGAGACTACGTCGAAGCAATCTCGTGCAACGCACGTATCTATTTGTAAAAATCGATAAATCAAAATGTTTTGTCTATATTATATTATAGAACAACAGGAGATTAAAATTATGAGCGCAATTGATAATAACGGCTGGTTAACAAAACCTAATACAAACTATAAATTTAGTTATGAAGATACTGGAGTATCTTCAAATTTTAACAAGCGCCCAAATAATCTAAAAGTAGATTTAGTAGTCTTGCATTGCATAAGCTTGCCAGAAGGTGAATATAAAGGTGAAGGTATAGATAGATTGTTCTTAAATAAATTAGATAAAGATCTAGATAATAAGTCTTATGAAAATCTAAAAGATTCAAAAGTAAGCTCACATGTTGTTATTTTTAGAGACGGCAGCTTAAAACAATATGTAAGTTTTTTGGATCGCGCTTGGCATGCGGGAGAATCTAAATATAAAGGAAGATTTGATTGCAATGATTTTTCTGTAGGTATAGAGCTAGAAGGGTGTGTCGGGGATGCAAATGGCTATACGGATGCTCAATATTTAACTCTTAATAAGCTTTTAGAAGATCTAAGATTAAATTTTGATTTTGAAATCACAACTCATAAAGATATCGCGCCCGCTAGAAAGGATGACCCGGGTGAGTATTTTGATTTTGGGAGGCTATACTGATTACTCATCTTGCGCACTCCAATAAAAATAAAATATCAAAAATACTCAAAACAAAAACTAGTCGTTGCGAACGAGACATAAGGCGAGTGTGGCAATCTCCATCCTGAAAGTGATATTGCTCTAGTTGCAGTTGTGCAGGAGATTGCCACGTCGGCTGCGCCTCCTCGCAACGACTGCGGCGGTGTTCTGTTTTGTATTAAATGACAAGCCTATTTACTATAGTCGTTGCGAACGAGCCGTAGGCGAGTGCGGCAATCTCCTGCACAACTGCTGTTGATTTAATATAAATGATAGGCGCAGCAATTAGCAAAAGATTTCCGCATTGCTAAAAGCCTCATCGCAACGAGTGTTTGGTGTTTTTTTCTATATCTAACTAACGTAGTCTAAACACTCAAAACCGAAACATCAGCCACACCTAATATCAACAACCTAACAGCCTTTAACAGCGCTAATCTATTATTCTTAACTTTTTCATCTTTTGCCATAATCATCACGCTCTCAAAAAGCTCATGTAAGATTGGGGCATATTGTGAAAATAATTTAAGTTGCTCCAGATAAGATAAGCTATCTTGCTTTTTAATATCAGCCTTTAATTTATCAAATAACTGCGCTTCAAGATTGTTTTTATCTTGTTTTTCAAAATATTTAGGCTCAATAGTTTTAACTAGATTTTTTATATTATTATTAGATTTATTATCTGATTTATTATCATCTTTTAAAATACGTCTAATTCTTTTATTAACGGTAATTAAGTTAGCAATTAAGCTTTGATCTTTTTGGTTTTGGCTACTCATAAACTTACAAAGTGCATTTAGTTTATCTTTAAACCTAGTTAATGAAAGCTCGCCTGTAGCATTAATAGCGTCGTAATAGGATTTATCAAGCCCATCTTTATCTAGCATGTCTTGGATATATCTTTTGAATCGATCGAATAAGAATTCTTGAATTAGATTTTTAAGATTATCTGGTTTTAAATCTTTTGAATTATCTAAATTATCTAAACTATCTAACCCAAAGCTGATTAAAGAATCTAAATCTAAATTTGCAAAAACATCTTTTTTGTCTTCATATAAAATTCGCATAAGGCCTATTGCCTGGCGTCTTAGAGCAAAAGGGTCTTTATTGCCTTTAGGTGCTTGCTTAATGCTAAATAAAGCACAGATTGTATAAATTTTATCTGCTAATGCTAATATTTTACCAGTTTGAGATTTCGGTAAAACATCATCCCCAAATCTTGGTAGATAATGCTCTCGGATAGCTTGTGAGATTTCTTTATTATATTTTTGATTAGATGCATAAATCTCACCCATAATTCCTTGTAAGCTAGGAAATTCTTGCACCATATCAGACACTAAATCACATTTACTGTATTTAGCTGCAAGTTTTAAATTTTCTTTATCTTTAGATTCTAGTTTTAATTTGCTCGCAATTTTATCTGCAATATTACTAACATGCTTAGTTTTATCAGAAATTGAACCCAAGCCTGCATGAAAAGAAATATTTTTAAGTTTTTCCTCCCAGGTATCTAATGCTATTTTACAATCTTTTTTATAGAAAAAAGCCGCATCGCTTAATCTTGCGTGCATTACAATTTCATTACCATAAATAACTGATTTAGAATTTTTGCTATTTATATTAGATATAGTAATAAAGTGATTTTCTAATTTGCCATTTTTCTGGCCAGTTTTACTATTAATTATTGGAAAGCATTTTTGATGAGATTCCATAGAACTTATTAGCGCTACAGCAGGAACCTTTAAAAATTCTTCATCAAAGCTACATAAAAGAGCTTTTGGCCAAGAGACTAGGTGAGTAACTTCAGTTAGTAATTTAGCACTAACTTTTGCTTCAAGATCTTTATTTTGTAATAACTTTTCAACTTGAGATTTTATTAAATCAGATCTTTTTTTCTCACAAGCAATTACAAAACCTTTAGTTTTTAATAATTTTTCATAATCAGCAGGTTTTACTATTTTTAATTTATCAGGATGATGAAACCTATGACCATGAGTATTATTACTAGCTTTAACCCCAAATAAATTAAGATTTATAATTTTTGAGCCTAAAATTGCAACTAACCAGTGCACCGGGCGAATAAAGTCATATTCACCATCATGCCAGCGCATTGATCTAGGAAGATTTAATCTTTTAACAGCTTGCTCACAAATATTAGGTAATAAGTCTTGAGTTTTTTGGCCTTTATTCGTGCCTTTATAAATTATCCACTCGCCCTTAGGTGTTTTTAATGCTTCACATTTTTTAGCATCTTTAAGATTTATTGATCTTAAAAAACCTTCCAGTGCTTTAGTAGGTTGATTATCAGCATCATAACAAGCTTTTAGCATCGGGCCTTTTTTATCAACGCTAACATCAGGCTGATTTAAATCAACTTTGGTTATAATAATGGCAATTCTTCTTGGAGCGGCAAAGGTTTTAATATCTTTAAAATTTAGCTTTGCATCATCAAGCAGTTTGGCAAAATTAGCTTTAAGCTGATTAGCCAAAGGCTGGGCAGCATCCGTTGGAAGCTCTTCTACTCCAAGTTCAAATAAAAAATCATCTGTTAAATTAGTTTTAGACATCTTAATGTTGTTCCATAATTATTTTTTAGGAGCTAAAGGAAAACCTAAAGCTTCACGTGAATCATAATAAGCCTTGGCAATGTTGCGTGATAAATTACGTATGCGCAAAATATATTTGGCGCGAGCACTTACTGAAATAGCATGGCGTGCATCTAGTAAATTAAAAGTGTGGCTTGCGCCTAGCATCATCTCATAAGCTGGCATTACTAATGGTTTTTCTAAATCTAAAAGCCTTGCACACTCAGCCTCGCAATGGTCAAAATTTTCAAATAAATTTTTAACAGGTGCTTGCTCAAAGTTATAATGCGACATCTCTAACTCATTTTGATGAAATAAATCTCCATAAGTTATAGTTTTACCGTTATTTTGACTCCAGATTAAATCATAAATAGATTTGCAATTTTGAATGTGCATTGCAAGCCTTTCAATTCCGTAGGTAATCTCGCCGGTTATAGGTTTGCACTCAATGCCGCCAACCTGTTGGAAATAGGTAAATTGGGTAATTTCCATGCCGTTTTTCCAAACTTCCCAACCTAAACCCCAGGCGCCTAAAGTTGGGGACTCCCAGTTGTCTTCCACAAATCTTATATCATCAACTAATGGATCTACTCCAAGGCATTTAAGAGAGTTAATATATAAATCCTGAATGTTTTTAGGAGATGGTTTTAAAATTACCTGAAATTGATGGTGCATTTGCACTCGATTTGGGTTTTCACCATATCTTCCATCAGTTGGACGTCTGGATGGTTGCACATAAGCTGCACTCCAATGCTCCGGGCCAATAGCTTTTAAAAAAGATGCGCTATTAAAAGTCCCAGCTCCCATTGGCATATCATATGGTTGTAAAATCACACAACCTTGTTTATGCCAATAATCTTGCAACATGAAGATCATATCTTGCAGGCTAATAAGTTTTGTCTTTACGCTCATAATTTAAGTTGCCTATTTAATTATTAATTCTTTTTTATTTGCTTTACCATCCCAATCTTTAGCATCAGGGTGTGGGTCACACTTTTCGGTTATATTTGGCCATTTTTCTGATAATTCTGCATTAATTTGTAAAAAATCTTTTTGATCTTCAGGTATTTCATCTTCTGAAAAAATAGCATTAGCCGGGCACTCAGGCTCACATAAAGCACAATCTATGCATTCATCAGGATTTATAACTAACATATTCTCACCTTCATAAAAGCAATCGACAGGGCAAACTTCGATGCAGTCTCCGTATTTGCAATTAATACAGTTCTCACCAACGATAAAGGTCATTTTATTTTCCTGTTATTTTTATAATAATCTTTAGTATTCATCTTTCATAAACAAACTCAAAATCACCCCAGCAACTACGCACAAGGTTATTACCGATAGGGCATAACGATAATCTGCATTAGTTAAAGTCTGTGTGGATTTGTGATTAATTTTACTGATATAGGTTAGTAGTACTGGAATTAAAGGTTGTAAAACAAGAGTTCCTGGAATCACGCATAGCATATTGGTAAACCCCATGGCGGTTCCATGAGCTTTAGGAGGAGTTAGATGTTTTACTACACAAAATGGAATAGCATAGCTTGCACAAAAAAATCCGAGAATTAAAAATAGAAAATATGTAATAACTAGAGGGATGTGCAATACATAAAGTACTATGCATAAATCTATTAGACAAATTACAGAACTAATAAGCATAACTGATCTATATTTGCCTATTTTACTAACTAGAGCGCCAAAAAATATTAAGCCTAGGGATGCTCCTATAAAAATCATAGCAGTGAGTAGGGCAGCTTGTTGAGTACTGAGCAAATAGCGCTCTTTTATAAATGGGATAGTCCAAAGCTGAGCAAAGCTTGCTATAATAGTGTACATAAGTCCGCAATAAAAAATGTTAATCCAAATTTGTGAGTTGGTTAGCATAAGCTTGAGATCAGAAAAGAAAGTTGTCTTTGGATTGTTTGGTGCATATTGAGAGGGATCTATAGGGATACTTTGAGTTATCTTTTTGCTAGTCTTGGATAATTTTTTTAGTAAAATACAGGCAATGGCTGCAATTACAAAGGCACAAATAGCACATATAAACATAGTGCTCCTCCAGCCATATAGCTTGACCGAGTGGCTCAAGAAAACTTCACCGATAGCGCCACCTAATGTTCCCATCATTTCGATTATGCCAGCTAATAATGGAAATAGATGTTTGGGCAAATATTGGCTCGCAATATAGAACCCGCCAATAATACCAGGTGCGCAAGCAAGACCCATGATTAACCTGCCTAGCACGGCTGTATGTGAGCCACTGGCAAATTGAAAGATTAAGCAGGACACACCAGATAAGACAATCATAATGGGCAACATTTTTTTTGGGCCAAAGTAATCTAGTAAGATCCCTGCTGGTATTTGGCATATTAGATAAGTTATATAAAAGCTAGATGATAAAAAACCAACTTGAATCAAGGATATTTTTAAATCATGCATTAAAGGAGATATCATTACCGTTGGAGCGCACTGCAATAACGCTTGATATAAGATAAAGATTAGAATAATAATCCACCCGAACCACATTATGATTGGAGTAGATTTATGGTCTTTAATGTTTTGCATAATTTTAGGTTCGTTTTTGGACAGATTATACCAAATAATATTTTAATACAGATTAGCTGAATTATCAATTTAGTATGATGTTTTTCTTGGGTTATTATAAAAGCATCATCTAAACTTCAGAGACTAATCTTTTAATATAAACTCAAAATAAGTTGGTAATTGATGAAAAATAAAAAAAGCAAGTCGAGTGCTTTAGATAAAGTAAAACTTAAAAATTTCAATCGCGCTTTGATAATTTGGTTTTTGGGTTCTTTGTTTTTTTTAGTCGAATATTTTATTAGAATTTCACCTAGCGTTATTACTCAAGATCTTATGTCTCAGTTTAAGGTTAGTGCTTTGGCTTTGGGGGGAGTTTCCACTTTTTATTATATGGCCTATGTAATTATGCAAATACCCGTTGGGGTGTTAGTAGATCGTTATGGGGCGCGCAGGTTAATGATTTTTGCTACCATATTATCAGCTGTTGGTTGTGTTTTATTTGCGATATCCCCAAGTTTATGGACTATTTATTTATCTAGATTTTTTCTTGGGTTTGGGGCGGCATTTGCATTTGTTGGTACTTTAAAGCTTGTATCTAATTGGTTTCATTTTAGGTGGTTTGCTATTTTAGCCGGAGCAACTCAAGCGCTAGGTATGCTAGGGGCTGCTATTGGCGATGCGCCGATGGAGATTGTGTTTCATAAATTTGGTTGGCGAGAATCTATGATTGGGATTGCTATTTTATTACTTATTTTGGCGATATTTATGTTTTTTATAATCAAAGATTCTCCACAAGGAGGAAAAAGGCTTGGTCGTAAAAAGAAAATCAAGGTTTGGTCTAGTTTAGCTAAAGTATTAACCAATAAGCAAACCTGGATTAATGGTTTTTATATTGGCCTTCTTTATGGCCCAACTGCATCTTTTGCCGGCCTTTGGGGTGTGTCCTTTATGTCAGTTGCCTATAACGCAAGCTTAACTAGTGCTGCAGCTGAAGTTGGAATGGTTTTTATTGGTTTGGCGATAGGTTGCCCTTTAATTGGCATGATGTCCGAGTATTTTCAAAGTAGGTTAGTGTGCATGCGTTTATCTTCTGCTATGAGCTTTATCCTTCTTAGTATTGTTATTTATATACATTTTTTTATGCCAGGGTTTAATCCATCCGAGACGCTCTGGTATGTGCTATTATTACTATATGGAATAGTTAATAGTGGGATCATACCATCTTACGCATTAGCAGCCGAAGTTAATAAAAAGGAGGTTACTGGTATGGCAATAGGCTTTACAAATATGGCATCTGTTATTTTTGGTGCTATTTTTATCCCAATTGTTGGATGGATTCTGGATTCAGCGTGGGGGGGGCAAATGCACTCGGGTGCACCGGTTTATACAGAAGCCAATTATGAGATAGCATTTTTATTGTTGCCTATTTGTTTGGTGCTATCTTTTGTTTTAACTTTTTTCATAAAAGAGACGCATTGCAAAAATGTAGCAAGTTAGTTTAATTAATATATTTAAGGGGATTCCAAAATGGATAAGAAATTTGATGATCATATAAAGGCTCAACTAGATGAGATTAGAGAAGGAGGCATGTATAAAGATGAACGGATTATAGCATCGCCGCAATCTTCAAATATAGTTTTAAAAGATGGTAGCAAAGTTTTAAATTTTTGTGCCAATAATTATTTAGGATTATCCAATCATCCGGAAGTAGTAGCTTATGCTAAAGATCATATTGAAAAATGTGGGTTTGGGATGTCTTCAGTTAGGTTTATTTGCGGCACTCAAACAGCTCACAGAGAGCTTGAGCTAAAACTTAGTGAATTTTTACAAATGGATGATACCATTTTATTCCCGTCATGTTTTGATGCTAACGGGGGTGTATTTGAAGCTCTTTTAACTAAAGATGATGCAATCATCAGTGATCAGTTAAATCATGCCAGTATTATAGATGGTGTAAGATTATGTAAAGCGCAAAGATACAGATACCTCAACAATAATATGGAAGATTTAGAAAAACAGCTTAAAGAGGCCTGTGATAATAACGCAAGATTCAAATTAATTGTGACAGATGGTGTTTTTTCTATGGATGGAATTATTGCAAATTTAAAAGGTGTGTGTGATTTGGCTGATAAATATGATGCTTTGGTTCTAGTTGATGATTCTCATGCCACAGGTTTTGTCGGGGAGGATGGGCGAGGCACGCATGAGTATTGTGATGTGATGGGTCGAATTGATATTATTACTAGCACCTTAGGTAAAGGCCTGGGCGGCGCCTCAGGTGGTTTTGTATCAGCTAGTAAAAATATTGTATCTATGCTTAAACAAAAAGCTAGGCCATATTTGTTCTCAAACGCTGTAGCTCCTATAATTGCGACAACTAGTATTAAAGTTTTAGAGTTAGTGACGCAAAACAATGACCTTAGGGTGCAGTTAATAAAGAATTCTCTAAGATTTAGAGCAGGACTTGAGGCTGCAGGTTTCGATTTGACTCCAGGTGAGCATCCGATTATTCCTGTGATGCTTTATGAAGAAAAAGTTGCTGCCGAACTTGCAGAAAAATTATTAGATCATGGTATTTATGTGATAGCATTCTCATATCCAGTTGTGCCAAAAGGTTTAGCTAGAATTAGAACTCAAATGTCAGCAGCGCATACTTTTGAGCAAATAGATAAAGCAATTGAGGCATTCAGCGCTGTTGGGCGTGAGATGGGGGTTATTAAATAACGCTTTATACTGCTATGAAAGTATAAAGGAATATAAAAATGGAGATAAGTCATGAGCAAGATGAAGGTTTT
>CAJQSL010000107.1 GCA_905612315.1 uncultured Francisellaceae bacterium | reverse complement strand
GCACCAGAGCTAGCTTTATGACCAGAAGATAACATATGCTTGCCACTATCATATGCAGATTTCGCAGTTTTCTTAGTTGCATCATAAGCTTTATGACCATACTCTTTTGCACCAGCGTATACTTTTTTTGCATCAGCCTTAACCGTCGTTGAAAGCGAACTTCCACTACTTGTCGCTGTATGCTTAGTAGAACCTGAATTTGTAACCGCATGATCTGAAGCATCATGCATAGCATTAACATTAAAACTTAAACCAACAGCTGCGGCAACGGCACAACCTAATAAAACCTTTTTCATTTTCTACACTCCACAAAAAACTTAATTTAATATATTTATAAAAATCTCGAAATGCTTAGCAATTTCTAGATAGCCCCATTCTAGGCAGATTCAAATCCCTTTGCAAGTTTAACTAAAACACTTACAAATTACTTAAAACCCAACTCTCAACTCCCTCTAGAGCCTTGTCTAAATTTTCAGGATTAGTTCCGCCAGCCTGGGCCATATCCGCTCGCCCACCCCCTTTGCCACCAACTTGCTCAGCAAGATGATTTACTAATAAATTAGCTCGAACTATTTCAGTTAAACCATCACCTACGCCTACTAATAATTTAACTTTTTTATCCTCTTTAGATCCCGCAGCAAAAACTATAACAGCATTTGGGCCAATACTTGCTTTTAGTTGATCATTTAGACTTCTCATCTGATTAACTGCTACATCATCTGGTAATAATTTTACTAAAAGTTTGGCAGCGCCAACTTCTTTAACCTGCTTTAATAAATTTTCGATATTTAAAGAATCCGCATCTTTTGAACCTTCGCCCCCAACACATACACCTTTAGAAATTTGCTTCTCTAACTTTTTATTTTTAACCACAACTTGTTCAGCTTTTTGTAAAACTTCAGCAGGCGCACATTTTAAAATCTTACTTAAATCAAATTGCGTATTAGAAACACTTTGCAAATATTCTAAAGATTTCAAACCACAAACTGCTTCAACTCGCCTTATTCCTGATGCAATTGAAGAAGATGCGATTATTTTTAATAAGCCACATTCAGCTGTATTTTTAACGTGGGTTCCTCCACAAAATTCAACTGAGAAATCACCCATTTTAAGCACTCTAACCACAGAGCCATATTTTTCTCCAAATAATGCCATTGCCCCGAGCTTTTTAGCTTCCTCAATCGAAGTAACTATTGTTTCAACTTCTAAAGCATTTAAAATTTGCGTATTAACAATGCTCTCAATATTCTCAATTTGCTCTTTTGCAATACTATTATTATAAGAAAAATCAAATCGTAATTTATCAGAATTAACTAAAGAGCCCTTTTGTACGACCTGATCCCCCAAAACGTCTCTTAGGGCAGAATGCAAAAGATGCGTCGCTGAATGATGACGTCTGGTGTGAGCCCTGGCATCCGTATCAACTTTTGCAATAACTTCACAGCCTGAACTAAAGACTCCTGATACAACTTCTCCATAATGTAAGTGCGCATCTTGTAATTTTTGCGTATCTATAACTTTAAATACAGCTTCACCTTTAGCCAATTCAATTAAGCCTATATCACCTACTTGCCCACCGGATTCTGCATAAAATGGAGTTTTATCTAAAATTAAAACCCCAAGAGTGCCTTTATCTAAAACCTCAGTGTGATCAGATAATATCTCATTGGTATCTTTATTTAATTTAAAAATTTCGGTAATTTGAGATTTTGATTCTAAATTATCATATCCTAAAAACTCAGTTTTAGTTTGCGTATGAACTTGGGTTTGCGCGAACTTAGCAGATGATCGAGCCCGATCTTTTTGCTCTTCCATAGCCTTTTCAAAACCTGCATGATCTAAAGTTATGTTTTTCTCGCGTAATAAATCTGCTGTAAGATCAACTGGAAAGCCGTATGTGTCATATAATTTGAAAACTATATCACCAGATAATTCCTTGATATTGTCAGTTAAGTTTTCTTCGAGATGCTTCATGCCATGAGTTAGGGTTAGTGCGAATTGGCGCTCTTCTTTTTCGATTATATCTTTGATTTTCTCTTGCATCTCAACTAATTTGGGATACGCTTGTCCCATTAATTCAGCTAGTTTATACACCAAATTACAGAAAAACACGCCAGATTTTGAAAACCTATGGCCCAATTGATACGCATGCCGCAAAGCGCGCCTTATTATTCGACGTAACACATAAGATCTACCCTCATTCCCAGGTTCAATTCCATCCATTATTAAAAAGCTAGTTGAGCGAATGTGATCTGCAATAGCTTGCATCGAACTTTTATATTTAGCTTGCAAGTTTTTATCTAAATTTAAAAGATCTGCAATTTGCGCTAATAACTCTTTAAAGATATCAATATCATAATTACTATGCACGCCTTGCATAACAGCGGCAATTCTCTCTAAACCCATGCCAGTATCAACCGATGGGGCTGGAAGTGGCTTTAAAGTTCCATCTTTTTGGCGATTATACTGCATAAAAACCAAATTCCAGATCTCGACGTATCTGTCGCCATCTTCATCTGGAGTTCCTGGTGGGCCCCCTGCGACATCTTCGCCATGATCATAAAAAATCTCTGTGCAAGGTCCACATGGGCCAGTATCTCCCATTGACCAAAAATTATCTTTTTCTCCAATTCTAGAGAATTTATTTGGATCAACCCCGATATCATTTAGCCAAATATTTTCAGTTTCATCATCTTTATCAAAAACAGTGACCCATAACTTAGCTTTATCAATTTTCAAAACATCGGTTAGAAATTCCCAGGCAAATTTTATAGCATCAACTTTGAAATAATCCCCGAAACTAAAATTCCCTAACATTTCAAAGAACGTATGATGCCTTGCGGTATAGCCAACTTGTTCTAAATCATTATGTTTTCCGCCGGCACGCACGCATCCTTGCGAAGATGTAGCTTTTGATACACCATCATTTATCTCACCTAGAAACCTTCTTTTAAAAGGCACCATCCCGGCATTTACAAATAATAAAGTTGGATCATCTTCAGGAATTAAAGATGCTGAATCAAATCTTGTATGATTTTTATCTTCAAAAAACTTTAGAAATTCATCTCTTAACTTCTGGGTGCTCCATGATGTAGCTTGCATTTTACTCATCCTAATAAATCTAAAAAAAATAATTATTTGAATTTTAAACGCTTGTGCGTTGCATTTCAATCAAACGCGAGCTAGTTCTTTGAAATTCAAATTCAAGCAGTGAGCCTGTGTAGATTTTATCCATAGGCGTTTTAGCGTAAATTAATAAAGTTTTACCGCGGTCATACCATTCATCGACAAGTTGAATAAATCGCCGGACAGCATCATTGTCACTATCATCTAACAATATCAAATCTTCTAAAATGATGGTGTGATAGCTATTTGCAAGCTCTATATAATCATGTGCTGAGCGCCCTGCTCCACAAATCTGGCCGAATTTAAACCATAATATATGGCCAGATTTTGCAACATATTTGATTTTTCGAGAATTTATATTTATAACTCCGGCCTCAATTTTTCCAGAAGCGCAGTGTGCCAGAAAATAATTTTTAAGCTCAGATTTATCTATATCATTAGCTAGCCAATAAAAAGGTCGATCGCCCTTATCCCCAAACTTTCGATAATCCACCCCAGTATTTAGATTAAAGATCACCATATTTTGTTTTATCTTGGCAATTGCAGGCAAAAATTTAGCTCGTTGCAGGCCATCTTCGTATAATCTATCTGGTGGCACGTTGGAAGTACAAATTATAGTAACCCCGAGATCAAATAAATAAGTGAACAAACCTCCTAAAATCATCGCATCCGCTACATCAGTAACTATAAATTCATCAAAACAAATAATAGATATATCTTTTGCCATTTTATTAGCTAATTTTTTTAAAGGATCTTTTACTCCAGTAAATTTTTTTAGATCAAGGTGCACTTGTTTCATAAAATGTAAAAAGTGCTTCCGAATTTTTTTATCAATATTTAAATTCTCATAAAACAGATCCATTAATAAAGTTTTACCGCGGCCAACTTCACCCCAAAGATATAAACCTTCGACACCTAAGCATTGAGATTTATTCGAAAATAACTTAGCAAACATCCCGCCTTTTGCTTTCCTGCTGCCTGCAACTAATTTAGTGTGTATATCTGCTAATAAATCCATCGCAAGCAATTGCGGCTGATTAGGAGTTAAGCCTTTATCTTTAAAATAAGACTTATATTTTCTTAAAGTATCTTTTGTAATGTCCTTTGTCATATTTTAATATTTTCCTATATTCCCATTTGCCTATTTGCCTATTTGCCTATTTGCCTATTTTACCCTTATGTCAGATATGACCAGAAGTCATACGATACCTCACTAATTATACAAAATTATAATTAATTATATTACTTTTTTAATTATAGATATAAAAAAACAGTCATACGGGTTTTATTATAAGCGTGATAAAGGTGATATGTAGGCAGGTGAGGACTATAGCCGTTTCATAAAGATAATTATATGTGATCATTGATTTATAGCAAAATGCTACATATGATAGTTTACGTTAATTGCGACAGAATGTAATCAAATTAAATATAGAAGTTAAGGAAAAGATATGTCTGGAGTTAAAATAATACCGGTAGATGAAATGGAGAATGGATACAAAGTAATGGAATTATATAATGAGATTAAGCGCATAGATTCTAGCGTAGCCGAGCGCATGTCCGCAGGCATAGAAGAGATAATGGAAAGACCTGCGTTTTCGGAGAAAGAGAGTCCAGAACTTAGAGCGACGCGATCAGCACTTATTGGGTTACGGCTGAAGCGTAAACCATGGATCGGTGGCTGGCCGCAGGGCATTCTGGATGCTTGGGAAATGTTTCGAGACCCCAAATTTAAGAATGTGCGGACGGCATTGCGGACCAGATGCTTGGGGGGCGATGGCACCCTTGCGGATTTCCTTAATCCGCAAGCGGCTCAACAGCGAGCACGGCCAAGTAGGTTGGTTTTTGCCGGCGGCATGCAGGCAGTGGGTTATAGACCATCGGTGATGCAAGTGCGGCAGGAGCGGCATGATGCTGTGGCGGGGGATGGCCTGGATGCCACAAGTGATGCGGCGTTGGTCGCTACGGGCGCCACTACGGACCCCAGCCCACTATGATATAACTAAGCAATGAAAATAAAGGGAGAGTATTATGTCTGGTGGCGAGTTAACAATGGGTGATGCGGTCGGACAGTAGTATCCACAGTAAGACCACGGTCGAAGTTGCCGTCAGGCGATAGAGCCACACCCAGCAGCGCGACTACTAATATTTTCACCCCACCTTCGAAGCCCCAAAGGCTAGGAGGGTGGATTTCTTGTATTACACAAGCTTAAAAAACACTGAATCCTAATATATCTAAATAAAAATAAACTCAGCTGCTCATAAAGCCGTTTTTTGTTAGTGCTTGTATATTTCTAAGTCTAGCAGTTTTTTTTGTTTAGGGATTTTTGTTATTTTCTAACTTTTCCCACAATCATGTTAAAGCACAAAAAAAATGTACCTTAAAACCGATCATTATTCACATTTAGGGCTACTATTTGCAAAGTACATCAGCAAATGGTGCGAAAATAACAAATTTTGCAAAAACCACTAATAAATCTTGCAAATAATCTAGACCAAACTATTTTTTAGCTTGGTCTTTTTGCTGTTGTGAGTGCAGATATAAAGCATCAAAGTTAACTGGCGCTAACAATAACTCAGGGAAACCGCCTCTTGCTACTAAAGAGCCAATCACTTCTCTTGCATATGGAAACAAGATAGTTGGGCAATACGCACCAACAACATGCCCTAATTGCTCAGCAGCCATACCTTTAATAGTGAAAATACCACTTTGCTTAACTTCTACCAAAAATGCAGTTTTATTATCATTTTTAACTGTTACGGTAACAACTAAACTTACTAAATAAACGCCTTCATCAGATAATGCTTCAGAATTTGTATTTAGTTCAACGTTAGCATCTGGCTTCCATTCTTTCTTAAATACATCCGGTGTATTTGGAGACTCCCAAGACATATCACTTGTAAAGATTTTTTGAATCATAAAGTTTTGTTCAGCATCTTTAGGTGTTTCTTGTTTTTTACTTTTAGCAGTTGATTTTTTTTGTGGTTTTGCTATTTCAGCCATAATATTCTCCTTTAGAATTGTTAATAAGTTGTTAATTTTTAATAGTCTCAGGATACTCGAATTATTGAGAATTATAAAGAATATTTGCATCGATAGAGGCATAATAATGATGATTACGCCATTTTTTAATATATCCAACTAATTTATACTCTTGTAACTGGGATAAAATATTTGAGATATAACTTTGCTTTTTGCCAATTAAATCTGATATTTCAGTTACCTGTATGCCTTCTTTATTTACAATAACCTTTAAAACCATCTCTTCATTAACTGTTAAATTAAACCGGTTTATCCTATCTTTCGCATAACTAATAATTACAGGTTTTGCTAAATCCATAGTAACTTTATCTGCCAAAACTCCAAGCTTTAGCACATTAAACAACCTGGATAACAAACCAAAAACATAACGTAACCGACCTTTGGTAATTTCATGTAAATAGAGCAATACTTCTTTATCAACGGGCAAGCTAACTTTTGAATTCACCCTGAAATATTTAATTCTATTTTCTATTAACTTTAAATAACTAGTCTTAGATAATTGCGTAATATCTACCTCATAAGTGATAATATCATCCACCCTATCAACTTCTTGAGAAATAAAACGCCGAAGTGACATATCTCCTACCAACATCCAACTGGTTCCTGGCAGTTGAAAATAATCTCGCATAACATTTAATACTGTTTTAAGATTATTCTCATCCTGCACAACACCTACATCTAAATTATTTAACTGAATCAAAATTCCATATTTAAATCCAAGTTTTAATACAATCTGAACCAAACCCTCCAAGTGATGCGCCAAAACTTGAGTTGGCATGACCATAGGCTGAGTGCTATTAGTAGAACTACCAAAACTTGCCCCAAAACCAAAAACTGAAGCTCCAAAAGAGCGATATGTTTCAGTCACCTGCTGCACAATGGCTTTAGCTGCTTTAAATTTTGCATTATTTTTTAACTTATCAGCATAATTAAGCTGCAAAGTTGTAACTATATTTACAATAACCGCAGCCATTAAAGTATCAGCATTCCAGCTAGGCTCAACTCTAATTTCACTAGTTGGCGTAAAATATTTTTTATCATTTTGCGCGCTAAATCTTATAAGATTACCAAAAGATGTCGTTCCAACTCCCCTGTCTCCCTCGACTACCATGATAATATTATTTGAATTTAAGGCAAACTTACTGTTACTTATTTTATCTTCATTACCCGTGTATAAATCTAGCGTATAAGCTGTGATTGGTTGTGTTTTAAAAGGGTCATCCTTAAAACCCATTGATTCCCATTGCATATAAATTTCCTCATATAATTTTTTTGCCATATTTTTTATTATATCACAAATTTTTCTTATATCACAAATTTTTCTTATATCACAAATTTTTCTTATATCACAAAAAACTTTTCCCTAATCTTATATGAGAAAATCCTGACTACTTTTACCCAATAAACCTGTAGCGTTACAGCGGTACATTATTTATGCTTAAAGATATTATAAATTAATAATCACACTAAAATCTACTAAGCTTAATATCATGATCACAAATAAAAAATTATCCCCAAAAGCATCACCCATGAGAAACCAAGAGCTACTAACTAAAAACGGCATAAAACTTGATATTAGTTTTGATCAGATAGATTATGCCACTGGAATAGATTTTATTGTTGATAAACTTGATAAAACTTGCGGGATGTATTTATCATCCGGAGTTGACTACCCCGGGCGCTATAGCCGCTGGGAGCTAGGGTTTTTAAATCCACCGCTTGAATTTATTGCGATTGAAAATTCAGTTTGGATAACCTCACTAAATCCAAAAGGTGAGAAAATATTAGAATTATTCATACCCCTATTATCAACTCACCCGCATTTAGAAATAGATAATAAAAATTCTAATAAAACCAAACTTAAAATAAATATTAAACCCAATAATAAAATTTTCCCGGAAGAAAAACGCTCTTTACAACCTTCAGTTGTATCCGTTTTAAGATGCTTATTAGAAGAGTTTAAACAAGCATTTAAAAGTGCAAATAACACATCTTTTTCAGATATTGGCGGCGTACCTTTTGGCTTTTATGGAGCTTTTGGGTATGAGTTATTATTTCAATTTGAAAAAGATCACAAAAGAAGTTTTGAAAGATGTGGTGATGAAAAATTATTTCACTTATTTTTTGTGGATAATATTTATCTATTAGATAAAAGAAAAGAAAAGGCATATCAATGTAATTTAGATTTAAGCAAAAATAAAATTAATACTAAAAATTTAAGCTCTAACCCTTATAAAAAATTAAAAACCAAATATTCTAAACAAAGTTCTAATCCTAAAATAAAACCAAATATCAGCGCTAGAAAATATGAAGACTTTGTAATAAAAGCCAAAGAGCAAATGCGCCAGGGTGAGATATTTGAAGTTGTGCCATCTCGAAAATTTTTAAGTGAATACACAGACAAACCATCTATTTTATTCAAAAGAATGCAAAAGAACAATCCAAGCCCTTATGAATTTTATTGCCAATTTAATGATGAGCAACTTATTGGCACATCTCCTGAAATGTTCGTTCGAGTAACTGATAAAAGAATAGAATCCTGCCCTATTGCAGGCACAATAAAACGTGGTGATAACCCGATTGAAGATAGCAAGCGCATTCAACAACTTCTAAATTCTTATAAAGATGAAGTTGAACTAACCATGTGCACCGATGTCGATAGGAATGATAAATCCAGAGTCTGTACTCCTGGGTCTATAAAATTATTAGCAAGACGCTCAATCGAAGCTTATGCAAATTTATTTCACACCGTTGATCATGTAGAAGGAACTTTAAGAAAAGATTTAATTGGCTTAGATGGTTTCTTGAGCCATATGTGGGCGGTAACTTTAACTGGTGCTCCGAAGAAAAAAGCCACTGAAATAATAGAAGAGTTAGAGCAAGAATCTAGATATTGGTATGGGGGTGCTGTTGGAGGTTTGGCGCTAAATGGTGATATAAATAGCTGCATAACTATTAGAACAATTCGTCTTAAAAATAAATTAGCTACTTATCAATCCGGTGCGAGTTTAGTTTGGGATTCAAACCCGCAAGAAGAAGCGCAAGAGACAACTTTAAAATCAAGTGCTTTTAGTTATGCTTTAGGGTTAAATCCTAATAAAAAATCTAATAAACACTTACCCAAAATAGATAAATTAGCTAAAGCTAAAAAAATTATTATCATTGATTATGAAGATTCTTTTGTTAATACCCTAGCTGAATACTTTAGAAAACTAGGCCCCAAGGTTAGTGTTTATAGACATAATAATATAACTATAGATTTCATAAAAAAACAAAAACCATCGCTAGTTGTGCACTCGCCTGGACCGGGGTTTCCAAAAGATTTTGATATTCCATCTAAAATCTTACAACTTTATGAAGCTAAAATTCCTCAATTTGGCGTCTGCTTAGGACATCAAGCAATAGTCGAAGCTTTTGGCGGAACACTTGAGCTTTTAAAAAATCCAACTCATGGGAAAAAATGGCAAATTCAACATGATAAAAAATTTATATTCAAAGGTTTAGAGCAAAACATGGATGCGGCAGCTTATCACTCGATAGTTGCTAGCCCTAAAGATTTTCCAAAAGATTTGATAATTAGTGCAACAAATCAGCATGGGGATATCATGGCGCTTAGGCATAAATCAAAACCGATTTGCTCGGTGCAATTTCATCCTGAATCTATATTAACTATGGAAAATAATTCTGGCCTTAAATTAATCTATAATCTAATAAAAGATTTAAAGTAAGAGATAAACAGGAGATAAAAATGTTTGAATTTGAAAATCATGCTAATTATTTTCACGTAAAAGCATCTGGAAAGCTTACGCATGAAGATTATGTTGATCATTTAATTCCAAAGCTTGAAGAGTTTATACAACAACATGACAAATTAAATGTTTTCTTTGAAGTTACCGACCTTAAGGGCTGGGAGTGGAAAGCTGCATGGGATGATTTTAAAACCGGGATGAAGCATCGTAAAGATTTTAATAAAATTGCTATAACAAGTGATCAGGCTTGGATGGGATCTGTCGTGAAGTTTTTTAGTATATTTATACATGGTGAAGTTCGGTTTTTTGATTATGAAGATAAAGACAAGGCTAAGAGTTGGATTGCTGAGGTTTAGATTGGACATTAAATTGACAACTAATAATATCTCACCTAGCCTAAATTAATAACAGACTACTGCATAAGCTTTCGGATTTCTCACAACAACACTAAGAGGTAAAATTAATATGGAAGCATTACACGCCGTTTCATGGGTTTTTATTGGTTTAGGAATTTTCTGTTTTTTAGTTGTTTATATTGATATCAATATGGGGCGCTATCAAGCAATGCCGATTATGAATCTATCTTGGCCCATAACATGTCTTTATTCTGGACCGCTAGGTCTTTATACATACTTTAAATATGGTAGAAGCAAGGCTGACACCCAAGGGCATGAACATCATCATAAACCCAAGCACTGTGAGATCCCCTCCTCCCACAGCAAGCCCCACTGGGTTCAGGTTTATATTTCATCAACCCACTGTGGAGCAGGTTGTGGCGCAGCAGATATTGTATCTGAAATTTTGATTTATTTTGCATTTATTACCTTTTGGGGCGCTGCTATTTGGGCCTCATTTTTTATTGACTATGCCTTTGCCTTAGTTTTTGGGCTAGCTTTTCAATATTATAATATTAAACCTATGCGACCAGACCTAAGTGCGGGCGCTGCTTTATGGGAGTCGATTAAAGCTGATGTTTGGTCTTTAACAAGTTTTCAGGTTGGAATGTATGGCTGGATGTTAGCTTTTTATTATATGTTCGATGGCAAACTTGATGCTAGTAGTGTTATTTTTTGGTTTATGATGCAAATTGGGCTTACCATTGGATTATTTACAACCTACCCTGTAAATTGGTTATTAATTAAATGGGGCGTTAAAGTGCCTTGTGCGTGATATATTACTTAGTTAATATCTTTCTAGCATTTAAAATTCCATTAAAAATAGAGTCACTAATATTTTTAGGAAAATCTGCTGGAAGTTTCGCTTTAACTTCTGATATAACCTCGTCTGTCTTATCTAACATATCTTGAATAATATTATCAGCAATTTCACAGGAGAAGTTAACAGCCTTAGCTGTTGATATAAAGTGGCGCCTGGATATGTTACTCCAACTGTAATGCTTGTTTTTCCCATGCAAAGCCATTGCCATTTTAATTTTTTGTTTTTGCAATTGCTTTTTATCTATAAGAGGATAGGCTGAAATAATATCATATAAAGGTGTCATCTCGTAACCACCATAAGGTTTTAAAAACAAACTGAAGTTCTTAGCATGTCCATCAATTGCAGCAAGCATGAAAAATAACACTTGAGACCTAAAGAACATTTCTTTATTCAAATCTGAATTATTTGCTCCATGTAATGTTGTCATAATATCTTTAATGCCAGGCCCGCCATCAGCTTCATATTTTAAATTAGGAGAATAACCAAGAGATTGACATAAATCTTCTTGAGGTAAACGCATCAGCCAAGAATTATCCTCTGAAAACTTCCTATCAAATCTATCCACCACCAAAACCTTTATTCCATCAAAAATTTCTATATTACAATTGGCGACTTCTAAACCATAAGCTTTAGCAATTAGAGAGCAAAGCCACTCATTCTCACAACTATCGGTAAGATCTATATCCTTTTGCGGAATAAATCCAATTGGTAATTTAAAAATATGCGTAGTTGGAGTTTGACGCAAAGGTCTACACCAGCGCCCTTTGTAATTCAAAAAAGCAGTTTTTTCACCAACTCCTGCGATTGAAATTCTAAAATCATCATCTTTATCTAGCATGCCTAAAGGTGCATCTTTATGATTTCTAAGTATGTTGGCAATATCTTTATCTTTTAAAAATTCGTAATTTATCTGTTTAGATAAATTAGCATCAAGCTTATTATCAGTAAGTCTAATAGCTCCGACACAGTCTTTTCCAATCATAGCTAGTAAATCAAAAGGGTGTGATGTTTTGGCCTGAAACTTAGCTTGCACTTGCGCTCGCACTCTTGGATTATCTGGCAATAAATTATCAAAAAAATTATAAACCACATCCCCTGAATACTCTTTATCTACCAGTGGTAAAGATAAAGAAACTGGCCTTGCACCTTCTGTATTTAACCAAGTCTTTTCATAACGAAAGCTCAAAGAACCATTTGAATGCTTCACAAGCTTCGCAACCAAAAAATCATTTATAAATACATACAACTGTGAATTTTTAGTAACCAAATCACCACTCCTCTTTCCAACCATTATTATTTCTTGAGCTAAGTCCTTTGGAGCGAATTTCAATCTCTAAATTTGCTGCAGATAATATCAGAAATAAAGTATCCAACTTAGTTGCTTCTGGCTTTCGCTCAAATGAAGAAACAGTAGCCTGTTTTATACCAACCGACTCACTAATGTTCACCTGACTAATATTCTTGGATTTCCGGTAAGATTTAACTTGCAGTGCAAGTTCTTTTGGATTTCTAACTATCATAATTATTATCCTCTATAATATATATTTATAATTATATACCATATAGAGGATAAAAGCAAAAATATATTACATAAGGGATAAAAGTTCAATTCTTAATTTGTTGGCAAATATTAACATCTAAATTGACAACTACAAGATCATCTCCTAGCATAAAATATGGCATTAAAGTTCCTTGCGCGCATTAAATAAAGAGTTAATAATTTGTCAAACATATCTTTAACAAAAGCTATCTTAATATTTATAACAACTATTATTACAACGATTATTACAGTCTATGGACACCTTCCATATGGATTTGTAAGTATTATTTCTTGTTTTGTCATTATCTATATGTATTCTGATAAAATTTTCAAGATGGCTCTTCAACGCCTTATAGGGTCTTTTATTGCGGTTTTACTAATGTTTATATTTCTACCATTAGAACCTTATACCCCTATATTATTTATTATTTTAAGCGCCCTACTATTATTTCTAGTTTCTTATTTTTATGCTCAGAATCAGTCTAAATCTTATGCCTTTATATTTTGTATGATAACTATCACTCTTATATCTAATGAATCTTTAGCAAACGGTTATTATCTAGGTTTTAAGCTTGGTTTATTTTGGATATTAAATATTGCTATCGCCGTCTTACTTACCTTAGGTTCAACATATTTAGTAAAAAACTATTATCCAAAATTAAAACTTCACCAAACCGTTGAAAACAAACCTATAAATAATGCTGGTTGGTATAATTATAATTTCATATCAACTTTAGTTGCTATACGTATTACATTAAGTGTATTAATAGTTTCAATAATAAATTGGTACTTTAATATAACAGACATAAACCTCCAGGCTTTAATTACTACAATTGTAGTTACAAGCCAACGTTCAACTCAAAACTTTAATCGAAAAATTTGGAATAGACTTTTGGGTATCTTAATTGGATGTGTTTTAGCAATTATTTATGCGAAAATTTGTATTTATTTCAAACAACAATGGTTACTAGTAGTTCTATTAACAATATGTTTTACCATATCTATTTTTATCGATAAGAAAATTAAATATGCTAAATATATAATTTTACAAGCTGTTATTATGATTCCTATTATATCACTAACAGATTCTCATAGCTGGCTTAACTCTAAATTATTATATGAACGTAGCTTAGGTTCAATCGAAGGTGCTATAATAGCCATCATTATTTTTTATATAATTCATATGTTTGGTAAAAATATCAAAAACTAATTTTTAATTTACTTTATAGGTGAATTCAAAAAGTGAAAAACAATAAAAAAAGCACTAATAAATTTAAAAATCGAATGTACCCTGAGGGAATATTCCTTTGGATCATTGCCGCAATATTTTATGGCCTTGATTATCTTCAGCACACAGCCCCAAGCGTATTGATATTGCCCATATCAAAATCACTTGGAATAAACTTTGTAAGCGTCGCTAATACAATGAACATTTACTTCCCAGTATATGCAATATCCCAAATCCCAGCGGGATATCTTATCGAAAGATATGACTTAAGAAAAACTCTTTCAATTGCATGTTTAATTGTAAGTATTGGTTTATTTATTATGAGCATCTCAAGTTTAGATTCAATTTTATTTGGCCGCATATTAATAGCTATGGGCTCGGCTTTTGCTTTTATTGGCGGATTAAAAGCTGCTGCTATTTATCTGCCAAATAAGATTTTTCCACTTATGGTTGGGCTGCTCCAATCTATCGGAGTTATAGGTGGTTTGATTGGTGAGGTATTTTTAGATTCACTATTAAAAAATATCGGCTGGCAAAATACTATTTATTATTTAAGCCTCTTTGGAATATTCTGGGCGATAATAATATTTATATTTTTAAGAAAGAAAGATATCAAAAAAAATAAAGATATCAAAAGAAATAAAAAGATCAAAAAAAAGGATATTTTAAAAATTTTACAAGATAAAAAAGTTTGGATATTAGCCTTCTATGCAGCTTTTATTGTAGGTTCTGTAATGAGTGCTTTTGCCGAAACCTATAGCGTTATAATTTTAGAGAAGATAAAACACTTCTCAAGCCACCATGCAGCATGGCTAAGCAGCATGATAATAATAGGTGTAGGGGTCGGCGCCCCACTACAAGGATTAATTTCAGAAAAATTTAAAAATAAAGCTAACTGGCTGATTATTGCATCAATTATAACTTTATTAATTTATGTAATAATCATAGCTTATATCTATTCAAAACAAACCACAGACCTAATAGCTATACTTTATTTTTTTCTTGGTTTTTTTGTATCTGCAATGTTATTAGTTTTTTCCATAGCTAAAGAAAAACACCCAGATAATGCACAAGGAATAATCTTTGCATTTTTAAATATGATGATAGGTTTAGGCGGATTTTTTATCCCATTTTTATTTGGAGAAATTATAAATATCTTTTCTGCAAGTATTATAACGTCAGCTTTATGTTTATCTATTCCTATTATAATATCGGTGTTATTGGCTTTGAGGTGTTAAATTTAATATTGCTAAAAGAGCAAATCTAAACCAATGCTAAAGCGGCCCTCACTAGCCGGCTCCCCTTTGGTGTTTAATATTTTTCTTAGTTCGCCATAATTATGTATATACTCATATTGAAGGTAAACAGTAAGATTAGAATTAATTTGGTAGTAAGGTTGGAATGTCCATTGCAAATTATTTAAGCCGCTACCAATACTATCTCCTTCGATTGTCCTAGTTGCAAAAATACTGCTAAGATCTATACGCAAATATAAATTGTGCGCTAATTGTGTATCTCGCATTAGGTCTAAATCAAATTTTACTGAGCCTTTGTGTAGGTAAGCACGTAAATCAGTTTGAATAAAATAAGGCATTATCCCTTCTATTCCAACTCCAGGCTGCCAATAGGGCTTATTTGCAGGGCGATAAACATAATTCGCTCCGCCTTTAATTGCCCAGAATTGACTGATCAGTCGCCAATAAAAAAGGTCAACATTCGCTTGTTCCACTTTGCCTGATTTTATATCAGCATCTTCCAGATTAAATTGGAACTTATTATAGTCTGAGCCAAACATAACCCTTAATGACCCTTCATAGCTATTGTTAATAAAATCACCATTTATATCTAGCTCATTGGCTAAGAACCAGCCAATTTTTTTATTTCCATTTAAACCTTTGGTTTCGGCAATGCTTTTTTTATAACGAAAGATATTCGCCATACCCGCCTTCATATGGTACAAGTTATGGCAATGAAAATACCATTGACCTTCAGTATTTGCATCGAAATCTGCTACTACAGTAGCTCCTGGTGGCACATCTATAGTATGTACTAAAGGGTCATATGCACCATGGCCATTACGTAAGATCATCCAATGTCCATGTAAGTGCATTGGGTGATGCATCATGGTATTGTTCACAAACTTAAATCTATAGCGTTTGCCATGCTCTATCAAAATAGGCTCCGCCTCATACTCAGGTTTGCCGTTTAAAAACCAGACATACCTATCCATAAAGCCCGATAGGTTCATTTTAATCTCATGTACCGGCACATTAGGATCATTGGTTTTAGTTGTGGCTTTCAAATCATCATATTTTGTGTTTGAAGAGAGTGATTTCTTTGGCTTAGCATGCTTCATCATTGGCATCATGCTATGGTGTCCCGCGTGCGCATGGTGTTGCATCATAGAGGTCGATTTAGGTTTTACTGTAGGCTTCATCATGCTCATATCATGCTGTGACATATCATGTCCCATCATCATGATAGGTCCAGGCTTAGGAAAAGGCTTTACTGCCTGATAATTAACTTGTTGACCTTGCTTTGTGATCAGAGCACCGACGGCAAAACCTGTTTTATCTTCTGGAGCAGCATAAATAATATAGGGTTTGTTTTTTTTGATTTTCACTAAAACATCATAAGTTTCACCTGGCGCAATAGTAAAAGACTTCACCGGGTAGGGTTGAGCGTCCTGACCCTGCACATGCACCATCTGCATAGTCGTATCCGCTATTTTGACTTGAAATAGCGTACTGGCACCGGCCCCAATAAAACGTAACCGTACCGTATCACCAACCTTTACTCTACCTGTCCAGGGATTACTTGTCGGGCGTCCATTAAGCAAAAAGCCATCATAAGCCACATCACTTAAATCATAAACACTCATACGCATTTGTTGCATCATGTCATAAGCGCTTTTTATTTTTGCTTTGGCTTTAGGTGTTTTAGCATTTTTATAGTCATCTATATATTGGCTTAATGAGGTTTGTATTGGAAATTTAGGTGAGTAAAAATCGCCGTCTTTTTTTAGATTGGCCAATACCTGATCTGGATCAGAGTTGGTCCAATCAGATAAAACTATTACAAAATCTTTAGTGTAATGTATCTTTTCAGCTTTAGGATCAATAATAATCGCACCATAAAGTCCTCGCTGTTCCTGTAGCCCTGAGTGAGCATGATACCAATAGGTACCAAACTGCTTTAATTTGAAGTGATAATGGAACACCCCTCCAGGTGGTATAGGTTTTTGTGTCACACCAGGTACACCATCCATTTTCCAGGGTATAATTAGGCCATGCCAATGAAGGGATGTGCCTTGATCTAAATGATTATGAACGTTAATTGTCACATCATCCCCTTCTTTGAAGTGCAAGGTAGGCGCGGGAATTTGATTATTCACAGCAAGGGCCTTTACCTCTTTACCAGCAAAATTTACGGTTTTATAACCAATCACAAGGTTCACTGCTTTATTGGCTGCAAAAGCAGAAGATAAACCTAAACCTGAAATTAAAAGCAATAAAAACAATGCCATAGCCAATTGTACAAATGATTTAGAAGAGAATATATTTAACTTCATTAAAACACCCCATGATAAAACTTTATTATATTCAAAGACATAATACTGCATGATGCTTTTAGAACCTAAGCATCTTTTTATGCTATTTTCCTGACATTATGAATCAAGGTGAATTATGTGTTAGCGATTTACTTAAGCACACAAACTTAAGCCAATCAGCTTTTTCTCAGTTGCCCTAAGATTTGGTTTTGTTAGTGGCGTTGTCGTGGGGATGATATTAATGCTTATAAGATATAGGAATCATTTGTTAATAAAAAATTAGTTAATCATCTATCAATATGGCCTAACTCTCATAGTCAGGCCATACACCATTAATTTTTTATTCGCCCTTTTCATCTTCTTTTGGGAATGGCATCGAAGAATCCAGCTTCTGCCCAACGCCACCCCAGCCTCCGATATCAGAAGGATGCCCTCCGCCTAAAGGTCCAAGATCCCATTGATCTTTTGGCATACCTGCTTTTGAGACCAAATCAACTGCTTCACTTAACTCATCTGCTAACATCTCAGCCTTATTTGCTATATCTTCATTGTGAGTTATTCCACGATCCTTTAACCATTTTATATATTCAATGATCTTTGATTCTAAGATTAAGCATTCAGAT
>CAJQSL010000106.1 GCA_905612315.1 uncultured Francisellaceae bacterium | reverse complement strand
CGAGAGCAGGTCATAGGATTAAATTATAATCAAATAGTGGGTATACGCGAGCACGGCTTAAGCCGAGAGCAGGTCATCGGATTAGATTATCCGCAAATAATGGGTATAAGCGAGCATGGCTTAAGCCGAGAGCAGGTCATCGGATTAGATTATAGGCAAATAGTGGGTATAAGCGAGCATGGCTTAAGCCGAGAGCAGGTCCGTGTTCCTAATTATGGGAATCACACTAATGCTGCTATTAGAGAAGGGTTAGCGTATGAAGATGTTGCCGGATTAGATTATCGGCAATTACAAGATTTTCGTGCAGAACCTAATTTGGAGCAGAGTGAACCCCAGGCTTTTCGTGCACAACAACAAATGAGCACCGATAACCAAGGTAGGGCAGATAATGCTTGTTGTGTTATATGTTAGGTGTTTTATTTAAACTAATAGTTGCGTAAAAAATATTTTAACATGGTTTTCTCCATACTATGAATAGTGCTATTATCTGCATGTAGGCTGCTTACTTTTTTAGAGATATGCTTGCAAGGTGTTTTTAGGATGGGGGGGACATGCCAAAATTTAGATTTGATAGTGAAAAAAGTGGCTTAACTTTAGAGATGAGCCAAGAAGATAGTTTTATTGATTTTTCAGCCGCTGCAATTTTTATAGGTTATGCTGGATATTTTCTATACACGATGATTAATCGAGATCTAAATGCTCGCGTTAATCCATGTGATAGATATAACTCTTTTGTTTTTAAAGATGCTAAAGATGCAAAAGATAATAAAAATGATGATAAAGATGATGCTTATCTTAAAGAGAATGGATGGACAAAATTATAGTTTTTACGTAGTTATCAGTAAAGATATAGAAATAACAAGAATAAGAGGTTATATTAATAAAGTTATAAAAATATAATAAGTAAAACAAGGTTAATTAGTGGGGAGATGTATGTTAGAAAAAGAAGATATATTAGAAGGTTTTAGGAGCCTATCTTTAGGCAAGCATGCAGTAGCTTTGCCTTCTTTGCCAAAGGTACAAATTGTACATGCAGATCCTGAGCCTGATTCTTCTTATATAGATAGATTTTTGGACAAAGTTAAGTCAATAGATTCAAGAAATATTAAATTAGCCGGTGCTGTAATCGCTGTTGGAGCTGCAGGTTATTATTCTTGGAAATATTGGGATGTAATTAAAAAGGCAGGTGGACTTATTTCTAAATCATCTAAAGATGCTAGTGCTAAAAAAGATGTTAAAGATGACACAGCAGATGGTAAAGGTGACAAAAAAGTAGATAAAGCTGCAGATAGTTCTACTTCCGCTAATATAGCATCAGCTTCTCGCCCGGCAACTCCATATAGAGATGCAGACGAGCTGCAAAAACAAAAGCAGCAAGTCTCACAAGATTATCCAGAAGTTACTACTACAAATGGACAGGGGTATTCCTGGATAAATATATTTGGGTAGAACTTAGTGAATGATAAGAATAATCTTAAAAAAATCATGATAAGCTTGCCCAAAGTTTGTCATGACAAAGATTTAAGTTCTTCACAAATAAAAATGCTTAAAAACCCTCAAGTTGGTGGAGTTTTATTATTCTCTGATAATTTTGATGAGAATCTTTCACAAGTTATAAAGCTTATTCAAGCTTTAAAAGCAATAAACCCAGAATTAATATTAGCTATTGACCATGAAGGCGGTGCAATTTGGCGTTTTAGTGATATTTTTAGGCCGCCTGCCGCTAAATTTTATGGAGATTTATATAAAAAAGATCCTAACTTGGCTTGTGATAGTTGTGAAAAAGCCGCTTTTCTAGTTGCTAAAGATTTAAAAGATATTGGAATTGACTGGTGTTTTGCACCAGTTGTAGATGTGCATGATATAAAATCTAAAATTATAGGAGCAAAGCATAGGTCTTTTTCTGAAGATAATGCAGTAATAATAGATCTTGCGATAGCATGGATTAAGGGCTTAAATAAAGCTGGAATTAAAGGTTGTTTAAAGCACTTTCCGGGGCACGGCAGGTGTGAGCTAGATTCTCATATAGATTACCCTGAAGATAAACGAGATTTTTTGTCATGGCAAAATGATTTAGATATTTATAGAAATATTTTAGATAAAACAAAGCCTTATGGTCTTGATTATTTAATAATGATTGGTCATATGCGTGTACCTAATTTGCATTTGGGTTTAGAGTCGCCAGTATATTCAAGTGTAATAATAAAAAAACTTTTAAAACAAGATCTTGGATATAATGGCTTAGTTATTAGTGATTGTTTATCTATGTGCGCAGCTGATGCAAAAGATGATTTTCCTAATAAAATAAAAAGAGCTCATAACGCAGGTTGTGATTGGGTTATAGCATCTGGTTTTAATTTTTAATAATAAATTTTTGGGTAATTAGATAATGTTTTCTAGAATATTTAATTTTCGTATGTTTGTTATGCTAATTTTAGGGTTTAGCTCAGGCTTGCCATTGGCCCTTGTTGGCGGCACCTTGATGAGTTGGTATGCGGTATCTGGAGTTAAAATGCTAAATATTGGCTTATTAGCATTAATAACCCAGCCATATTTTTTTAAATTCTTCTGGGCGCCAGCATTAGATTTGAAATTAAATTCAAAAATTTTAAAAACATTAAATCTGGATACTAGACGATCTTGGATAATGCTAATGCAATTGGGCTTAATGCTAGGGTTGGTTTGTATGGCATTTGGAAATCCTAAAATAAATCCATTATTGTTAGCTAGTATAGGCCTTATAGTTGCCATTTTATCAGCAACCCAAGATGTTGCGATTGATGCGTATAGAATAGAGATTTTACCAGAGGCTGAGCGCGGTTTGGGTAGTGCTATGCAAGTTGAAGCATATAGGCTTGCAATGTTATTTTCAGGTGGAATTGGCCTAATTATAGCTGATCATATTGGCTGGCAGATGATGTATGTAATTATGGCCTTAAGTCTGGTTTTGCCATTTATAATTACCTATTTTGCCCCTAGCATAGTTAATATAATTGATATATCTCAAAATAAAGCTAAAAAATCAGGCAATCTATCTATAAATCTATCTATAAATCTATTTTTAGATCCTTTAAGAGCTTTTTGGGAAAAATATAACAAGAAGATATTAGCGGTTATCTTATTGATAATATTATATAAATTGGGAGATGCTTTCGCAGGCACTATGACAAATGTTTTTTTATTAAGGCATTTGAATTTAAGTTTGTCCCAGGTTGGGATGATTAATAAAATCGTAGGTTTAATAGCATCTTTAATAGGGATATTGTTTGGGGGCTTGTTATTAACAAAAATTAAGTTATTTCCTGCATTGCTAATTTTCGGTGTATTGCAAATGCTGACAAATATACAGTTGTTGGGTTTATGCTATGGGGAGCCAAGCCTTTGGCAGGTTGGTTTTACTGTTTTTTGTGAAAACTGCGCCGGCGGCATGGGTACAAGTGCATTTATAGTTTTATTGATGAGTTGTTGTGAGCGGAAATATGCGGCTGGCCAATATGCATTGCTATCAGCATTAAGTGCTGTTGGTAGGATTTACCTGCAGCCATTTGCCGGCTGGAGTATAGATTCTTATGGATGGGATGTATTTTATTTTGGCTCTATAGTGTTATGCTTGCCTGGTTTAATATTGCTTATTTTTATGCGAAAATCAGAAGTTTTGAGCTTAGCTAATACATAGGCTTAAGTTAATATTTAATTTGCCCAAAATAATTTAACATTTTATAACTATAATAACAAAGAATAATATTATCTTAAAAATTGCTTATGATGCATAAAGGAGTAAGGTCGGTGATATCTATATTAATAAAGAAGTTTTATGTGGCTTTAGGTTTGGCCTGTGTTTTAGGCATAAGTTTAAGTTACGCAAGCTCTCATAATAATAAAAAGGCGGCGACTACAAAAGAGGTGGCTTTTTTAGTTGATGCAGCTATTGCAAAAATGCAGGTGGTTCCAGATAGTTTGACTGCTGTAGGGCATCTGGAAGCTTATAAAAATGTTGATTTGAGTTTTAATATTAATGGATTAATAAAAAAGTTATATTTTAAAAATGGTATGCAAGTAAAGCAGGGAGCCTTGGTTGCGACTCTTGATGATAGCGTTGATCAATCAAATGTGGCTGTTGCTCAGGCTGCTTTGTTAGGTAGCAAGAGTGTTTATGAGAGTAATTTAAAATTAAGTAAGCAAATGGCAGTTGCAAAGGTTACTTTGGTGAAAACACAATCGCAGTGGCTTCAAGATAAGGCTACTTTGGAGCTACAACTAAGGACTTTAGATCTAAAGAAATTATATGCGCCATTTGATGGGTACTTGGGGGTTTTTGATGTTAAAGAGGGAGCATATGTGGGCATAGGAAATAAGGTTGTTGCTTTGCGACAAATATCGCCAGTTAGGGTTAATTATTCTTTGCCTTCTACGGATCAGTCTTTAGTTGAACTAGCCCAATCAGTGGAAATTACTAGTAATGCCTTACCTGGTCAGGTATTTGAAGGCTTGGTTTCTTATAGGGCGCAGTATATAGACCCAGCCTCTGGCACTTTGGCAATTGAGGCGACAGTTAAAAATCCTAATTTTGTCTTATTACCAGGGATGTTTGTACAAGTTACCCAAATTATTGATCCAAATAGAAAATTATTGGTTATACCTAGTATATCTTTACAAACAGATATTGGCGGTGAGTTTGTGTATTTAGTAAAAGATAAACATAGGGTTGGTGATAAGCTTTACGCAACAGTAGTTCAAAGAAAGATCAAGTCTGAATTAGTTGCTGATAACTTAACAGCAATTAATAAAGGCATAAAGGCAGGGGACTGGGTTATATCATCTGGGCAGCAAAAACTGCATGATGGGGCGAATATTATTATTGATAATGGTAAGAAGCTGCAGAATAGTTTAGTAGCTACTAAGCCTGATTCTAGTGCAAAATCTTCGAAGCAATAATACAAGTAATAATTTGCTATAATTAATCTTAAATACTTTTTAGGATATAAAATAATGCCCAATAAAAAAAATTATGCGCAAATTAATATAATATTATCAAAAATAAAGGCAGATGATATTTTGCCAGAAGTTAGTTCTAGAATAAAAAATTTAGAAGAAACTCTTAAAAATATAGCTAAGAGTGAAAGTTATATAAAGCTTGATAATTACCTTAAGCAGCTTATCTCAAAAGATTTAACGCAAAAAGATCAAGTTATATCAAATATAAGAGATTGTGTTGATAAAACCTTATTGCCATTAGAGCTGTGTGAGCATGATTTAGATTCTATTTGGACGCAAATATCACATATACACTCGGTAAAACTAGATCCATCCTGGGAAGAGCCTTATGAAAAAGCACTAGCATTAGTTACTGATTTTTATACAAAATATGGCCAAGATCAAAGGCATTATGATTTGTATAAAGTTTTAGATAAGCTAGATAAGCTAGATAAGCTAGATAAGCTAGATAAGCTAGATAAGCTAGATAAGCTAGATAAGCTAGATAAGCTAGATAAGTTAGATAAGTTAGGTATTGATGATAAGCTAGGTGGTGATATAGGTATATTAACAAAACTTCAAAAGAGAGTTGTAAAACTAGCCCTGGAGGATTTTGAATTATCAGGCGTGAGCTTGCCAGATGATAAAAAGCTTGAGTATCAAAAGATTACGCAAGATTTAGCTTTGTTGAGCAATGATTTCGAGCAAAATATAACTCATAGCACCGATGCATGGAGCTTGCATATAAAACATGAAGATAAAGCTATGCTAGATGGTTTGTCTGATGGTTTTTTAGATGCTTTTGGGCAAAAGGCTATTAAAGATGGAAAAGGCTCGGGCTGGTTATTTGATTTACACTTTCCTACTTATTGGATGATTATGACTCAGGCTAAAGACTCAAATATAAGGGAAAAGTTTTATAAAGCCTGGGTTACTCGCGCTAGTGATCAAAGCGACTTTGCGCCTAAGTGGGATAACTCTAATCATATGGTTGATATTTTAAAAAACAGAACTAAACAAGCTGGCTTATTAGATTTTGATGACTATGCCAAATATGCCTTAAAACAAAGAATGTGCAAAACTAGCCCAGATATTCTTAATTTTTTAAAGGATATTGCGACTAAAGCTATGCCGGTTGCCAGGGCTCAGTGGGAAGATCTTAAAGCCTTTGCCAAGACAAAGGGCGTGGCTAACTTAGAACCATCGGATGTTTTGTATTATTCTGAGAAGCTTAAACAAGAAAAATATGGGATAGATGCTGAATCTTTAAGGCAATATTTCCCTGTAGATAAAGTTTTGGCTGGCTTGTTTGATGTTATCTCAAGATTATTTTCAATAAAAGTAGAGTTAATAGATCAAGAATCTGCGCCAAGTTGGCTAAAAGGAGCCTTTTATAATAAGGATGTTAAGTTAGTTCATATTAAAAGAGATGATAAAACTGATGCCTATATCTTATTAGACTTGTTTGCAAGAGATGCCAAGCGTGGTGGTGCCTGGATGAATAGCCTTGTATCAAGGTTGAGGCTTGATGATAAAGATGATAAAGATGATAAAGATGATAAAGATGATAAAAGTGAAAGTAGTGGGAGTTTTTTATCTCCCATTGCTACTATTACCTGTAATTTCCAAAATATTTTGCCAGGACAAAATCAAGCCAGGCTTACACATGATGATGTAATAACCTTATTTCATGAGACAGGCCATGCTTTGCAGCATGTTTTAACTAAAATGGATTATTTGTCCATATCTGGGATTGCACACGTTCCGTGGGATGCTGTAGAAGTTTGTAGTCAGTTTTTAGAGAATTATTGTTGGGATAAAGAGGTAATAAAGAAATTAAGCTCACATGCTATAACAAAAGAGCCATTGCCATCTAATATATTAGATAAAATGCTTGAGTCACGTAATTTTCAAGCGGCTATAGGGCTTATGCGCCAGATTCAATTTGGGTTATTTGATTTATATTTACATGCTAATAATATAGAAAGCACATTACATAAGTCAGACTTAGATATTAAATCTACTAAATCTATAGCTAAAATCTTAGCTGATACTAGGGAGGCTTATGCTTTATACCCGGTGCCAGGCTATGATAGATTTGCAAATAGCTTCTCGCACATATTTGCAGGAGGTTATGCTGCTGGGTATTATAGTTATCTTTGGGCAGAAATGATTTCTTGTGATTTATTTGGCAGGTTTCAAGAAGAAGGTCTCTTTAATAAAGAGGTGGCAAATGTTTTAGCGCAGACCTTTTATCAGCAAGGTGGAGCCCAAGATCCTAATGACTTATTCTTTTCTTTTAGGGGTAGAATACCCAAAATAAATCATTTTTTGCGACATTATGGCATTTAATGGCTCCAACATTTGTTACATTTTTTTATGTTATAAAACAACAAGTTGCAAGACCTAATAGAGCAATTTGTTTTAATTTAATATAAAAAAATGTTGCTTTTATACAGGGTTTTTTTGTAAAATACTCTCGTGATCATTTGGGTTAACATGTTAATTTAAGGATTGCATGTTATTTAATTTAATTGTTATAAAATTTAGGAGATAAAAATGTTTAATATTAATTTCAAAAAGATTAATTTCAGAAAGTTTAATTTAAGAAAAATTGCTACTAAAGTTGTTACTATTGTAGGAATGGTAACACTAGGAACTGCTTTAGCACATGCGGGGACCGGCACTCAGGGGATTGAGAATCTAAGTATCATACAAGGTACTATAGGTGGCACAACTAAAACTGCAATGAAAATGATTATGTTAGTAGCTGCTATTGCAGGTATTTCATTCGTTGCCATGGGGCTGTTTTCATTCAAAGCTGCTTCAGATTCTGCTGGACAACAAAACAACAACTTACAAAAAGGTGTAGTTAAGTTGGTTATTGGCGGAGCTTTGATTTCATTGCCATTCTTATTAAGAGTATCGCAAAACAGTGTAATGAAATCCGGATTGTCTGGTACAGGTCTTCAAGTACCTTTTGAGAGCACTATTTATAGTGGTAAAGCATAAAAAAGGCCAATAATAAGTAAAATTAATATATGAATGTGTAACGTTCATATTCTAAAAGGCCTGATGCTGTATTGTTTCGGGCCTTTTTTGTTTGATTAATGTTTTTAATTAATAATAAAATAGATTGGTATAATATATAAGGGTAGAGTTATGTTTAGAATTGCTTCTTTAAGAAAACTTAAATTTGTAAATATTTTGGCTAGTCGCTTATATTCTCTTATGCCTCTTCTTCTTGTGGTAACTTTATTCTTTTTATTAGGTTTTGATATCGCTAATGCCTTCCATGCGTGTAATCCTGGAGATCCTAGGTGTCCAACTTTATGGAATGTGCAAGGAAGTATGTCAGTAACTACGTGGCTTTCCCTTAAACTTATTTATTTGGTATCGGGTATATTAGGTTTGTCGTTAATAGCTGCATCTCTTATTACTCTTAAAGGTGCGGGTGAGGGCGGACAACAGCAGGGTGGCAGTCAGGCCAAAAAGGGTGTTGTGCTTTTTATCTTAGGAGGCGCTATGGTTTCGTTGCCTTTTATGGCTAAGGTGTCTCAAAATAGTACTTTACAAAGTGGTATTACTACTGGTATTAATGGCAATAGTGCTTTTGTAGTTCCAGGCGAGGGTGAAGCTTATAGTGGTTCTACGGCAACTGATGCTCAAGGAGGCCAGTTTTGGGCTTCTAATAATCCAGATGGTAATTAGAGTTACCTTATTTTAGTTTTAGGTGAGCTTTAGTTTTTAGCTTTTAGTTTTAGGTGAGCTTTGCCAATATTATATTTTTTCATTTTAAACTTTGCACTATTGAGTGCATACACATCTTATTCAAATAAAAATTAAAATAAAAATAAAACCCCGAACGCCATAGTTGCTAGTAGGCGTTGTTGCGTGGGTATACCCATTTAGACTTTCTCCTAAAGGGTTTTAAGCAGCATATCAGGAATTCATTAAGAAAGAAAAAACCCACCGCTGTCGTTGCGAGACTACGTCTGGGAGGCTCTTTCCTTCGTGGGGCAAGGAATAACATCAAAGATTCACCTTCTCCTCGTGAGG
>CAJQSL010000105.1 GCA_905612315.1 uncultured Francisellaceae bacterium | reverse complement strand
TAGTCATACATAATAATAATAAGTATTTTTGGCATATGTTTGGTACATCTTGAGTATATAAACATTAAGTAAAAACGTGGGAGTTTAGTTATGTTAAATGTTATCAGTGCAAATCATTCGAGCGGTTTTTCAGCTAAAAAAGGCGGAATATTATTAATAATGATAGGAGTCATGATTCTATCAATAGCGTGTTATCGTGCCGTAGGTCAGTATAAGTTTTTACAAAAAGCTTCTCTGACGCAGGGGGAAGTTGTCGGTAGTCAGCTAGGCTCGGAGACGAAAAACCAGCAGGTTAAGATGCCTGTGATCAAATATCTTGATGCAAATGGTATTATTCATTATTTATTAGCAAAAGATACAATCTTTCCTGATCATCCATTTAAAATGCATCAGCAATTGCCTGTAGCTTATGATAGTCATCATGTAGAAAGGGCTCAGTTATATATGACATTCTCACCTAGTTATCTAAATGCTATTGTATTTTGCATGATAGCACTTGGTTTAATTGGGATAGGTATGTTATTTATCTTTGATCCTGAGAGTAAAAGTTAATACTCTGGGCTGTTATCATTATTATTAGATTCACTTTTTGTTTGCTCAAAAAAGCTAAGTTTGGGGTAGGTTGTATTTGCTTCTTTAATTAAAGCTGTGCTTGTTCTATCCATAATAAAATAACCAACTCCAAGCCATACAGTTCGAAGTAGCATTAAATTTAAGAATCTATCAAGAGGTATTTTTTTTGCCTGTTTATATGATTGATGGCTTATATCTTTCATGCTTAACCATGGGGTTTCTGAAGAATTTTTGAGCTGAAAGGTCATTATGTTATCAAGGCCTGTAGTAATTGGTTGTATTGCCATTACAGATAATGCTGTAGATATAGCATAAGAATT
Source organism: uncultured Francisellaceae bacterium (assembly GCA_905612315.1). Taxonomy (GTDB): domain Bacteria; phylum Pseudomonadota; class Gammaproteobacteria; order Francisellales; family CACEW01; genus CAJQSL01. The sequence continues at coordinate 7,726 of CAJQSL010000105.1, read as the reverse complement.
CTCGATACTAAGATTAGATTTTTGATGGATTATTGGCCCAAAGTGTGATCTTGTATTAAAAATAGTGCCATAGGTTATGCTATTTTTTATTAGGTTTGGATAAAACATAGACATAATGCTTGATTTGGTATGAGGAAGATTCATTACAGTTAGTCTATTTTTTGCGGTATAGCTATTTGTGACGGTTGTTTCTACCATTCCAGATAATAATCCACATAAAAATAAATTTGGGCTGCTTTGATTTATATCGCAGGTCATCATTGCTTGGAAAACACTAAAAGCGGATATTCGAGATATCATTTTAAATTTTAAAAAATCAGTATGTCCATGGTAAATGCCATTTTTATATATTCTTTTATATGCGCTTTGAAGTGAGCTTGGCCTTTTTTGTAATAGAGTTATTGCAGCAAAGTGAGGGTAGGTTAAGGTAGATTCAACCGCTGCAGCGCAGGTTATAGGAAGGATTTTTGTGAATAGGAATTTGGGTAAAGTTTTATTTGAGCTAGGTGATTTTTGCGGGTCGGATGGCATTTGTTTTTATTTTTCTTATTTTAATAATAAGTATTAATATAGAAATATAATATAGCAGAGGAGGTGTGGAATTGGTATGGTATTTTTAGTTTGATTGATTTTATCTAATCCATGTAATAATAATATGTGAGTTAGACATTAAGAAAACCCACTGCAGTCGTTGCGAGGAGGCTTTTAGCCGACGCGGCAATCTCCATCCCGAAGCTGATATTACCACCCTTGTAGCAATTGGAAGGAGATTGCCGCGTCACTTCGTTCCTCGCAACGACTGCAGTGGGTTTTTCTTCAGCGTGACCGAAAAGCATTTTCCACCAAGCAAGCTATTTTTTACTTATTTAGCATATTTAAGATAAATTGAGAGAAAACTAAAGAGCTTGTTTTTATATCATCCGTGTAATGGTGGTGGGCCCACTAGGACTTGAACCTAGGACCAACGGATTATGAGTCCGCTGCTCTAACCAGCTGAGCTATGGGCCCGAAAATTTTCCTAATGATGATATTGAAAAATGGCTAGATTGTAAAGATTTGATTTAATCCTCTTTTAATTTTAGAAATTCACTGTAGTGCATTATGTCAATATCTTCGTGTTTTAAATTAGTTCCTTGGTAGAGCAATAAGCATTTGATTTTTTTGCCTTCAAGCTTATTGTACTGTCTAAGGGTTCGGGTCATTTTTGGATTGAACGTCGCGCTTTTTTTGATTTCAATAAATTCTTGATGAGATTTATGGTCTATTATTAAATCGATTTCGCTTTTATCCTGGGTTCGTAGGAAGAATATTTCAGCATCAATGCAGCTGTGTTTAATTTTCTTTAGAATTTCGATAATTATGTAGTTTTCAAACATGGGGCCTGCAAGTGGGCCATTGTTATATAACTCGGCGGTTTTTATTCCAGTTAAGTAGCCTGCAAGTCCCGTGTCATAAAAATAAATTTTAGGGCTTTTGGTTATTCTTTTGCCAAAATTATTATAAAAAGCTGGTAGGAGGAAAATAACGTATGAAGCTTCTAATATTGATGTCCAGCGTTTTATTGTTGGAACAGACACGCCTAGGTTTTTCGCATAGCTTGATAGATCAAGGGTTTGACTTATGTTAGCAGCCAGCAGACGGATAAATTGTCTGAACTCTCTTAAATCTCCAATTTGACTTAAGCTTCTAACATCTTTGGAGAGGTAGGTGTCCATGTAGGATGAATGCCACAGCTGGGAGTCAAGATAAGAGCGACTTACTAGCTCAGGATAAGCACCTTTGTATACTGATTGCTCATGCAATAAAGGTGGGGTTTCTATATATTGCAGTGGAAGTAGGTTTAATAAACCAATTCTGCCAGCTAAAGATTCTGATATATTTTGCATTAAGGTAAATTGACTAGATCCTGTTAAAACGAACTTGCCGTAATTTTGTCGGTCATTGTCTACTGCCATTTTTATATAGTGAAATAATTTTGGTACAAATTGCACTTCATCAAAAATAACTTGGTTGGCGTGGTTTTTTATGAATCCTGCAGGATCTGATTCAAATAATTCTATATTCTGTGGATCATCGAAAGTAACATATTGATACTCTGGAAGAAGTTGCATTAACAATGTGGATTTCCCAGATTGTCTAGGGCCGCTTAGGCCGATGATCGGGAAGCTTTTTAAATATTTTTGTATAGAACTTTCTAATACTCGCTTTAGATACATATAAAATTCCTGCAATTTTAATATTATATATTAATTATACAGCATTTTTTGCTATAAATCAGAATAATTCCTGCAATTTTAATATCTGATGTTAAAATTGCAGGAATTATTGTTTTTGGTTTAGTATAAATTCTAATTTATTGGCTATTAAGCACTTAAAAATGCATAATAGCGATCATCAATATTTTGATATTTTTGATAATAAAGGAAAAAATTATGAGTGATGATAAAACTTTAACATCAGCTGAAAAAAAAGATCTAGCCGCTAAGGCGCATTCTTTAAAGCCAGTTGTAAGTATTGGCTCAAAGGGCCTAACTTCTGCTGTTCTAAATGAATTAGAAATGGCATTTAAAGCGCATGGGTTGATAAAAGTTAAAATTGGATCTGATAAAGCAGGGCGGATAGAAATATTTGCTAATATTATAAGTAAATTAGATACTCTAGAAATTTATGGGGTAAAATTAATTGGGCAGATTGGTATATTTTATTGTCCAGAAAAATAAGCACTTAAAATAGCGTTAATATAGATTGAGATATTTATGATGCAAGAGGTTCTAGCTGATATAAAAAAAATAGCATTAGAATCTGGGCGGGATCCTGCTGATATTAAGCTACTTGCTGTTAGTAAATATGCTGACTTTTCTAAAATGCTTGATTTATATAATCAAGGACAGCGTGATTTTGGTGAGAATATAGTTAAAGCTGCATTAGATAAAAAACAAGAATTTGAAAATAATAATATCAATGATATTACCTGGCATTTTATCGCGCCAATTCAATCTAATAAAACTTCTGATATAGCCGCTAATTTTGCTTGGGTGCATAGTCTAGATCGAGTAAAAATAGCTAGAAGATTAAATGATCAACGCCCGGTTAATCTTTCGCCGTTAAGTGTCTGTATTCAAGTAAATATAGATCATGATCCAAATAAGTCGGGGGTGAATGTTGATGACCCGGCGCAAATTATGGATTTAGTCTCTCAAGTTTTAGTTTTGCCAAATCTAAAATTACGTGGATTAATGGCTCTTCCTGCAAAGCTAGATAATGAGGCTGAAAATTTAGCACATGCTAAAGAGGTTTTTGCGAGCTGTCATAAATTATTTGAGATGTTAAAAAACAATATGCCAGATGATGATGTTAAATTCTTTGACACTTTATCTATGGGAATGAGTGCGGATTATCCTGAAGCTATAAAAGCTGGAGCTAATATAGTTCGAGTTGGAAGTAAGTTGTTTTCTTAGTTTTTTAGCTTAGTTTTTAGCTTAGTTTTTGGCTTGGTATTTGGCTTGGTTTTTAGCTTAGTTTTCGAAGTCTAAAATAGCTTTTATTTTCTCACATACTTCTTGTAGCTCTAAGCTCGATGCTTTTGCTTTAAATTTTACATCTCGTTTAGTCCAATCAAGGCTTTTTACTTGATCTGATAATACTACAGCTGGAGGATTGCTATCACTTAGGTTTACCTCAAATGGATAGCCTTTTATTTTTGTAGTCATAGGGCAGCAGAGCATTAAACTAGTTTTTGAGTTGTATTTTTTAGGGCTAAGAACTAACGCGGGACGGTGTCCTGATTGTTCTCTACCAGCTTGAGGGTTGAATTGAAGCCATACGATGTCGCCGGCATCAGGGATATATTCTGCCATTATTCAAATTCCTTCCCTACTGGCTTGCCAGTAGATTTTTCATCATGGCAATTCTTAGAGGTTATGCCTTTTAATAGGTCATCTAGGTTATACTTTTTAGCGATAGGTATAATAATAATACAGCCATCTTTTTCTTTTATTTCTACTTCGCTATCAACTTTAATATGTGTTGAGTTGATAATCGCAGCTGGTAATCTAATTGCTGTGCTGTTTCCCCATTTCCTTATCGAAGCTCTCATAGAAGCATTCCTTTTTTTCTAAATAACATATATGTTAAGTATATACAATGTATAAACTAATTTCAAGGTTAATTTGTATTGTAATATCTGTATTTAGATATTATAAATAGATACTTTAGAAAATCTAAACTCAACTTTTAGATTTGCAAGATATAAAGATAACTAATTGGTATCTAATTAAATATCAGATATAATTGTTTTTATATCAAAAATCAAAAACAAAATTAAAAAAGAGTGGTTAATTATGCATAGAGCAAGATTAAGTTTTATTGGTGGCGGAAATTTAGCACGTAGTATAGTTGGGGGATTAGTTGGTAGCGGGTATCCTGCAAGCTTGATTAATATTGCCGATAGAAATGCTGATAAGTGCGAGAAGTTAAGATCTGATTTCGGAGTTGGCGCGAGTCCTGATGTAAAAGTAGCTGTTGATTTTGCTGAAATTTTAACTTTAAGCATCAAGCCGCAAAGTTTTGGAGATTTTGCTCGAGGCTATGCAAGTGTAGTTAAAAAAAAGTCGCCATTAGTTTTATCAGTTATGGCTGGAGTAAATATTCCAACTTTAGCAACAAGCTTTGGTTTAGGTGTTCCAATAGTTAGGGCAATGCCAAATACAGCATCGCAAGTAAAGGCAGGTGCAACTGGGTTATATGCAAATGAGCATGTTTCATCCCAGCAAAAAGATCAGGTAGAAGAGATTTTTCGAAATTTAGGAGTCGTTGCTTGGGTTGATAAAGAAATAGATATGAATGCAGTTATCGCCGTTGCTGCAAGTGCGCCAGCTTATTTTTTATATCTAACCGAGTGTATGCAAAAAGTAGGAGTTGAGATGGGTCTCGATGAGAAAACAGTTAGATTATTAAGCTTACAAAGTGCATATGGGGCAGCTAAGATGGGATTGCAAAGTTCTGATAGCGCCGCGGAATTAAGAGCTAAAATAACTTCAAAAGGCGGAACTACCAATGCTGCTATATCTGAATTTGAAGCTTGTGAGTTTTCTGATATTGTAAAGCGTGCCATGGAGGCGGCTTATGATCGAGGAGTTGAGATGGAGCAAGAGCATCAGAGGTTATTAGGTTCTGATGATTAGAAATATGTTGGTTAATTAATTTTAGGAGAAATTTATGGCAGGTGCCTTTGCTAATACTCTGTCTTTTTTGATAAATATAGTATTTACTTTGTATATATTGGCAGTTTTATTGCGGTTTTTATTACAGCTGGTAAAAGCAGATTTTTATAATCCAATTTGCCAGACATTGATGAAAATCACTAACCCACCACTTTTATTGCTTAGAAAATTTATCCCAGGGTTTTATGGGGTAGATTGTGCATCTTTGTTTTTGTTATATATATTGCAGTTAGTTGAGTTGATTTTAATAATATTTATATCAACTGGGGGTTTCCCCCTTTATGTTTTTATTATGAGTATAATAAGCTTATTGCTCTTAACTACTAGGGTCTATTTTTATGCGATTATTTTAAGATCTGTTGCAAGTTGGTTTCAGCCAAATTTAGATCATCCTTTATATAGGTTGTTACTAATTTTAACGGAACCTTTATTAAGGCCACTGCGTAGAGCTATGCCTGCAACAGGAGTGTTTGATTGGTCATCTCTTGTGGCTATAATTATCTTGATGGTGATTGGGGTGTTTCTATCTGGTTTAGTAATTTAATATTAAGTGAAGAACATGAAGTTTCTAGTTTATCTTGTTTATCAATTTTTAATTTTAATATTAATGCCATTTTTTTTCATAAGGTTATGGATAAAAGGTAAAAAATTAGCATCTTATGGAAATAGATGGTCTGAGAGATTAGGTTTTTTAAGCTCTAAAGTTAAATCAAAAATCAAAAATCAAAATATAATTTGGTTTCATGCGGTATCTGTTGGAGAAAGCGTGGCTGCTAGTATATTGGTTAAAGGATTATTAGAAAAAGATAAAAGTGAGGATCTATTTGTTATTATCACAACTATGACGCCAACTGGAGCAGATCAAGTTGAAAGATTATTTAAAGATAATAAAAAAGTGGCCCATCATTATTTGCCATATGATTTCAAATTCTGCTTAGCTAATTTTATCAATAAAATTAAGCCAAAGGTTTGTGTAATTATGGAGACTGAGCTTTGGCCGATGTTATTAGCTGAATGTTGTAAAAAGAAAGTAAAAGTTATTATGGCTAATGCTAGATTATCTGAGAAATCTTTTAGAAATTATAAGCGCTTTGGTAAATTAACTTCGTGGATGCTAAAAGATATAAACATGATTTTTGCAAGATCTAAGCAGGATGAAATATTTTTTAAAGCATTGGGGGTGAGTGAAAATAATATATCGGTTGCTGGGAACTTAAAATATGAGATTAGCTTGCCTGATGATTTAGATAATAAAAAAGATAATTTTGCAAAGTTATTAGAGCTAGATAAAACTAAAAGAAAGATTTGGCTAGCAGCAAGTACTCATAATGGCGAAGAAAAGAAGATACTAGAATCTCATAAGTTAATTTGTGATAAAATTTCTGATTGTTTATTAATCTTAGTGCCAAGGCATCCAAATAGATTTAATGAAGTATTTGAGTTGGTAAAGAAGAAAGGATTTAGCTGTGAGCGCAGATCTGGTTTTAAATATAAACAAGATAATAAAGACTTGAATTTATCTTCTAAACAGGTTTTATTGGGAGATAGCATGGGAGAGCTTTTGCTTTATTATTGTTTGGCTGATTGTGCATTTGTTGGTGGGTCTTTAGTTCCAGTTGGCGGGCATAATGTTTTAGAAGCATTTGCAGTTGGGTGCCCAGCTATTATTGGCCCGCATCAAGATAATTTTATTGCAATGACTCAAGCGGCTTTAGTCAGTGGTGCAACTAAAATGGCATCTGATTATAGGTCTTTAGCAAAGATGGTTTTAGAGTTATTTAGCTTGAATGATTTAAAAGATAAGCAGGTTGAATGTGCGTATGATTTTTTATCTGAGCACAAAGGAGCATCTAGTAAAATACTTAGTTATTTGCAAGGCCAAATTTCATAGCGTTTTAGCATGAAAAAAAGTATTATATTGTCATTAAAATTAATAATTTGATAGTTATATTTAAAATGTTTTATGAGATTAAATTAGCGCAAGATAAATACCTTGATCTGGTACAAAAAAATTCTAGGCTGCCAGCCCTAAAAATGGACTCTAAAAAACTTAATGGTTTATTATTGGCTTTTAGTAAAGTAAGTGAAGCCAAAATTTCTAAGAACAACTATTTTGCGCAGGCGATATTAGCGGTATGGATGCATTGCAATAGTACAGGAATGGACTCTTTATTTTATCAATCCTATCAAGATTTATTGCGGTTTAACAAAAACAGAAAAATAGAACCTAGCAAAAGGCTATTATGGCTCTGTGCTGCCCTTACGGATATCATTTGGAGTAATATTAAGTTTGATTTGAACAATGCTAATAAGCTGTCAAATCTAGCTTCTTGGGAAAATATGTTCTTAGCTCTTAAAGAAGCAGTTCCTTGTAAATATCAAAATAATGAAAGATATTTGGTAGCCGGAGATAATAATTGCAATTTAAGATTAATAAAACAAGAGGTTAGTGATTTTATATCTAAGCTTGTATCGGGTTCTAGTTCTGATGTTTTAGAGAAGAT
>CAJQSL010000104.1 GCA_905612315.1 uncultured Francisellaceae bacterium | reverse complement strand
CATATTTAAATGATTCATCGCCACTATAAATTAAATTGGCCTTTGGTTTACTTTCTTTTGCTATTTCTACCCACTTTCTAAGACCTTTAAGTAAATCCTCAGTAAAGGTCATAGATGATTTAATCTCTATAGCGCTTAGCTTATCAGCATTTTCAATTAAACAATCTACTTCATGTCCTTGAGTGTCGCGCCAATAATATGGCTGTGGGATATCTCCTGCATTGTAAGCTAATTTCATTATCTCAGAGATCACGTAACCTTCAAATATTGCACCGCGGCTACTGTGTATCATTAAATGATCTGGAGAGTCAATGCCTAACAAATTGCATACAATAGCCGTATCGTAAAAGTAAACTTTAGGTCTTTTTACCAACCGTTTTTTGTAATTTTTATAATATGGCTTTAAGCGATAAACTATATAGCTTGCCTCTAGCAAGCTAAACCATTGTGTTGCAGTCGTTTGAGATATCCCACATGCTTGACTAATAGCGTTTAAGTTTAGTTGCTGCCCATGTTGGCCGGCACATAATTTTAAAAATAATTGAAAGGTCATTAAGTCTCGCACATTTATCATGTTTCTAATATCACGTTCTAAATAGGTTCGAATATAGCTTTGATACCATTGCTTATGATCTAATTTTTCTTGATAAGGTCTTGGGTATGCTCCTTCATATAAATAATCCCAGATTGTTTTCTTATTATTAGCTTTAACACTGCAAAATTCGGAATAAGTTAATGGCAATAATTCAAGAATAGCAGCACGACCAGCCAGCGTTTGACTTATTTTTTCAGATAATAAAAAATTTTGCGAGCCAGACAATACGATAGGTGGTCTTTTTTGAGTATCTACATGCTCTTGGAGGTAGGAAAATAATTCTGGAAAAACTTGAGCTTCATCAATAATCATTCCGGGTGCATTAGATAATCGCTGCAGTAATCCCCTAGGATCAGCTTTTGCGCGTAATAAGTTATCTGGTGATTCCAGGCTTAAATAGTAAAAGTCAGGAAATAGGTGTTTTAGTATTGTGGTTTTACCACTTTGCCTTGGCCCAGTTAATACGGTAATTGGAAAGCTGGATACCGTTTTAATCAATATGTTTTTAATCTTGCGCTGAAACATTTTATCCGCCTAGATATGCTTTAGTAAATTTTCCTTTATATTTAGAGTATAAGGTAGTTTTGTGTAAGTTTCCAGTTTAAAGTTGGAAACTTACATGAATCAGGATAAATACATAAATTTCAATTAGATATGTAGATTGAATTTCATATTAGATGTAAATAAATTTACTCTAATTCGAACTGCGCCCCAGTCCCTAAAATATTTGATCAGAATTTATTTTTGCAGGTTCCTCTTGTGAGGTTTCATCAAAGTATTCTAGCAATGACTGCGGTCAGCATTTTGATTTGTTTTGTCTATATGAGCTATTTAAATTTGTATGCTGCCAATCTTTTATCGCCCGTTTTTATTAGCAGGCCTTGATCGACCCCAAGTTTAAGATCACGACTCGCTGTAGCTGTTGAAATATTTTTAAAAAGTTCACAGTAATTTTTTCTAGAGAATTTAACTGTTAATTTTTCCTTTGCAAAATCTAGCCTATCACTTGAGGTTTTAGGATGATATTTAATATTTTTAGCATAAGAACTTAGTGCTTCTTTAACTAATTCTAAACAAAATTCAATAAAATAGGTTGACTCACCTTTATTATCGCACTTGGCAAGTGTCTCATAGTAATTTTTCTGCCTTTGTTTAATTAAACTTTCAATTGAAATATATTTAAAAATATCGTGCATATTCGATAGTATTAAGTGCTGCCATAAACGCCCCATACGACCATTACCATCAGTGAAAGGATGTATAAATTCAAGCTCATAATGAAAAACGCACGACTTTATTAATAAAGACATATCATCTTTATTCTTCAAAAATTTAAAAAGATCTTCCATTAATTTGGGAACCATCTTAGGTTGCGGTGCAACATGAGCCACTTTAGATCCTGCAAAAATACCAACGTTTTTTGCTCTGAATGATCCTGCATCCGGTTTTAAATCTTTCATTAAAATCTTATGCGCTTTTTTAAAATCAGATATTGATGTATATTTAAAATCCTCAAAACAACTATATAGTTCAATCGCATTTTTTACTTCAATCACATCTTGTTTAGGTCCAACTACAGGAACCCCGTCCATTAAATCTGTTACTTGATCAATAGATAAGGTGTTACCCTCAATTGCTAAAGATGCTTGTATCGTTTTGATCTGGTTTGATTTTCTTAAAGATATTTCAGGACGAGTAATTCTAAATACATCAAGCTCCCCTAAGAGTTGCATGATGTCCATAGAAGTACTTAAAATTGTGTGAGTAATTGTAAATGGTGGATTCTTCATATAGATGATAGTATCATATGATACTATCAATTT
>CAJQSL010000103.1 GCA_905612315.1 uncultured Francisellaceae bacterium | reverse complement strand
GTCGTTCCAGTAATTTTATAAATCATTGCTACTATATAATTAAATAACGGAAACTCCATTCCGGTAATCCCAGATAAATCACCCCGCAAATCAACTCTAGGATAAAAAATATTCATGGACTCAACGGCAAAATTACGCGCAACAGCAGCTACATCTGCTTGACGCCAAATATGCTGCCCTTGTAAAGAAGGAAAAACAAAAACTGGAATATGAATTAGCGTGTAAATTAGAAAAATTAAATAGATATGTTTTGAATATTTATTATACTTATCTAACCTCATACCTTACCTCTTATCATACTATCCCTCTACCCACAGTCCACAGCATCATACTAGTTGCTTGTTCCATTGCCAAGCCAAGAATTAATACACGCCAAACAAAAACATTTTTAAATAACTTTGCACAAGCTATATAAGCTGGAAATACTATCAACATAAATCTAGCAAAATTTGACTGCATAGATGCTTGTCCTCCAAGCATCGGAACAAAAATTAAAATAATTCCCCACAAAAATAAACTAAATTTAATCTTTCGAAAAGTAATTATAAAAATAAGAATTAATAATAAAGCATAAACTCCTGCTTTATCATGACCAGTAAAAAAAGAATTCCATAAAGTTATTAATGGAAATTGGATTAACGCACCTGCATGCCAATGTTTCTGTGCATGTAAAAAAGCAAGAAAATCTCCACTAAACCAATAACAGTTTAAACAAACTAAAAACAAACCAAAAGGAATTAAACATAGAAACAAGAAATCAAATTTAACTTCTTTTAGTTTAAAATCTCTTGCTGACATATATTCAAAAAACAATGGTATTGCAATAAACACTCCTGGAGATCTTGTCATAGCAGCTAAGCCACCAAATATACCAACTAAAAACCAACGATTTTGACTAGAAAAATAAAAAGCACAAAGAGTACACATCAAAAATAAAGATTCTGTAAAGCATCCTGAAAAAATAAAAGCCCCTGGAAATAAAAACAAAAGCAAAACGACTCTTAACCCCATTTTATTTCCATAATAGGATTCCACAAATTTATATAAAATAAAAGCACTTACTAATAAACAAAGATTAGAGATAATTAAACCTGCAATATAATAAGGACAACCTAATATATCTCCTAATATTCTCATCAAAAATGGATATAACGGAAAAAAGGCATAAAAACTTGGCGGCGGGCTATTATTAACAGATAAATTATGAATAACAGGATACCAGTTGCTAGAAATATTGATATAATGTTCAGCATCATGAACAGCCCAAATATTAAAAATCTTACTAAATGAACTAAATACCCACCATTTATGTTCAATAACTTTACGAGCCTTAACACCAATATCGGTTAAAATAATACGAGAAACTATAAATAAAGTTAAAATATACCAAGTTTCAAACCTTATCCTCTTAATAAAATTAATTAAAGATAAAAAGGTGTATACACCAGCACCTTCAGGTAACTTTAGATCTAAACTATTTTTCAATTACCTCCCCCTAAAAACAAATGATTATATTGATAAACAACCAAGATTAGCATAAATTTGTAAACACTCAATAATTAAAAAAATAACCGGGAAATATGCAAGCCTTAATTAAAAACACCTTCACTAAAAAAACTTTACTTTCTCTACTAATATTTGCATTTGTAATTCGGTTTTTATTAGCTTATTTTATGCCGATAAGGATCCACCCAGATCAAACATACCAAACACTTGAGCCAGCCCATTACTTAGCTTTTGGTCGAGGTTTTTTAGCTTGGGAATTCCATGATGGCATAAGATCATGGGTATACCCAGGGGTTTTGGCGGGCATCATGAAACTATGCTCTTACATCACCTCAAGCCCTAAATTATATATAGCACTTATCAAAGCTATCATGATAGCGTTTTCATTATTACCAATTTACATAACATATAAACTAACTTACAAATCACATGTACTTACGCATAATAAAAAAGAACTATCCTTACTTGCGGCCCTACTTCCCGCATTTTGGTTTACACTAATTTTTTACTCCCCATTAACTTTAAATGGAATGTTGCCTGCATATTTGTTTACTCTAAATTGCTACCTCATTCTTAAATATCTTAATGAAAATAATAATATTTCAAAAGAAAACTCTCACTCTCTAATTTTAATAGGATCACTATTTGGACTAATTACTATACTAAGATTTCACCTATTACCAGAAATAGCATTTACTATGTTATATTGCTCTCGAAAAAATCTTATATATAGAGCAAAGTTTTTGACTATAGGGTTTTTATTAACCTTTATACCTCTTGGTTTTTTAGACTGGATAACCTGGAGCTACCCATTTCAAAGCATTATTAATAATATTTATTTAAATATATTTAAAGGAGTTTCAAAAAGTTTTGGAACTGCACCATTTTACTATTACTTACGAAGAATA
>CAJQSL010000102.1 GCA_905612315.1 uncultured Francisellaceae bacterium | reverse complement strand
ATAATATGGCGTGCATTTAATTATTTAAAAAAGGCATATAAAATAATTATTATTTTTTTGTTTTTATTAGGTTTTTAATTATCAAAGGAATCGGGAAGCCGACAAAGTTAAAAAGAGGATGTTATGATTAAGAAATCAACTACAGTTCGTATGCTTATTCTTATGCTGCAAGCAGTATGCCTCTTTTTGGTTTTTAGTTCGGTGTCGAATGCAGCGTATATTCCTCCGTCGCTTCTTGGAGGTGGTCCGCCTCCGCCAGTACCAGTACAAGGTGGAAATAAGTGCCCCCAGGGTTATAAGAAATGCATACAGACTTGTGATGCAACTCCCTTATGTGCTGCCTATAAGGTTATTCACCCAGTGATGGGGGCTGCAGGGTATTGTGTAGCTTTAGGCTGCCCGGTGCCTAAACTCAGTCAGGACCAATCGGTAACCATAGTCCAATATGCCCTAATTCCAATTCAGTTTATAATTACTTATGTCGCTTATATAATGGGGTTCTTCTTTATGGCATGGGGAATATATAGATTAAGACATGGCCATGAAGGTGGTGGATTCAACCAAAAACACTCAGGGGCTGGTACAGCATTATGTTTTGTCGCAGCTACTATGATCTTTCAGTATCAATGGACTACCCACATGATAGGAAACTCTATCCTGGGACCAGCGACTGCCAATATGAAGGGCTGGCAGTATAGTACTACAGGCGCTTTGCCGCTTGATCCTGAAAATTTATTTGGATATGTCAAGGCTCCAAATAGTAAATTGAAGAGCATGGCTGTACAAGATCAAGCAAGTAACGGTATTTTACAAAAAGACGTATGGAAGACGTTTACAACCAGTGGGCAGGGTGGGCAGTCATTTTGGACTCTAGAGACTCTTTTTGCGGTATTAATGGTTGTAGGGTTTATATCATTTTTACGAGGTGCGATGCTTTTAGTTAAAATGGGTGAAGGTTCAGGTGGTGGCGAGTCTAGTGGAACAAAAGCAGTAGTGCATATTGTTGCCGCAGGTTTGTTATGTAATGCGAACCATGTGACGGCGTTAATTAATAACTTGTCTGGCCAGATAAATGTTACAGGTCAGTAGTTAGATATATATTTTTGATAAATAGGGATATAGAGAAAGATTTTGAGATTAAGGGTTTTTAAATTTTAAGGTTAGTTTAAATTGGAGAAAATAAATGTTAAAGCAAAGTAAGGGAAATAATATGATAAATATAAAAGGACTAAAGCTGGCTTCTGTTGTTGCTATGTCATGTGCTGCACTGATGTTATCAGGATGTGCTCATAAAAAGCAAAACTTAAAGGAGCCAAATGTTATGCTTCATACGATTGATTTGCAAATTGATGCAGCTGCGCAAAGTGCGGCAACATCTTTGGATCAATTAGCTTCAATATCAAAAACTCAACATCCAGCTGCGGTTCAAATGCCATTTCAGGATATAGATAGCCCTGAGTTATCAGAGTATTTATCTATAAAATGGTATGGACCAATTAATCCTATTTTGAGTAACATAGCTAAAGTAATTGGTTATAAACTCCAGGTTTATGGTAAGGATCCTTCTATACCGGTTTTAGTTAATGTAGATACAACAGGTAATGTTGAGACTGCTAAACAAATTCTAGCAAATATTGACTTACAAGCAGGAACCAGCGCGCGGGTATCCATTTATCCACAACAACGCTTAATTACAATGAGGTATTTTAATCATGCTCCAACCATATAATTTAGACACACTGCAGAACCTAAATGCAGGTTCGGCATATTATCAAAAACATGCATCTTCTGAGAGTATGCGTGAGATGGCGCTTAAACAAGTAGCTGAGTCCGTTGGGATGCAAGCTGGTTTAGCGCATGAGTCCAAAGTTATTAACATACATTTGCAAGGGCATGCGCAGCAGATGGATAAAGTTTTTAATTTTAATAGTTTATTATATCAGCATTATTTGTTACCTCCTGTTATTGTACAGGCTGATAATATGATTAAAGTAAGTGATGATGGTGATATGATTCGCGCTGGCGGAAATTCATACAGGATCCTTAAACAGGTTCAGTTTGTAACTGTCCCACCTACTTGGCGTGATTATTTATGGATGTCATATCAGGCACCAGGACTTCCAGATAAAGCCGTCTTGCCTAAAACTGAGGCAGAGCAAAAGATTTGGGCTTATAGCATAGTTAAAGGCTGGGCTGAAGGTATACAGCAAGGACTTAATATATTTAAAGTTAATATGCACAAGCTAAGTCGCGACTTTAATGGTATGGTTTTATATAAGCGCTTATTAGCTAAAAATATGGTTAATCCGTTCTATGTTAAGAGTAAAAACTTGGGCATTACAGGTGATAAAAATCATATGACTATTGATGATCATACACTGCAAATTACAGATAAACCACAATTTCAGCTATCTGGCAAATTATGGGAGTCTGTGTCGGTTAAGCCATCTGGTAAAGCTGATGGCTCTGACACTGAATAATTAATTTTAGATGGGGTTTTATTATTATGCATTTATCAGATAATACAGAAGGTAAAGGACAGGATTTGGATAAATATTTTTTTCCAAATGAGCCTGTTTATTTTACGCCTGATTCTTATGATGTATTATTAACATTTTGTGGGAATCTTGGGGCTAGTGATATTACAGTTCAGACTAACCAAGAGGTTTTTGTTGAAATTCATGGTAAGTTGCATCGAGTTAGCAGGCGCAAATTAACATCTCAAGAAGTAATTGATTTTTGTTGTTATATTTATGGACCTAACGCTTCTGCTTTAATATCTAGTGGTAAGGACATTGACACTCATCATGTTATTAAAGATAAAGATGGTGAAAATCAATTATATAGATTTAGGGTTAATATTACAGCTTGTTTAGTTGCAGGCTATCAAGGTTTGCAAGCGACGTTAAGAACTATTGCATCAAGACCGCCATCATTAGAAAGCATGAACGTGCCAGAAGATATTAAAGATATTCTTAAGTTGCCACAGGGTATTTTTGTGGTAAGTGGTGCTACAGGTTCTGGTAAAAGTACGCTACTTGCATCTATTATTGCTGATTTTGTGCAAAAAGAAGATAGTAATTTAAAGATACTAACTTATGAAGCACCTATTGAGTATGTATATGATGATATTCCAGCACCAAGTAGTATAGTAGCTCAGACTGAGGTTCCTAGGTACTTGCCATCTTTTGCAGCTGGAATTAGGAATGCTTTAAGGCGTAAACCTGGTTTAATCTTAATTGGTGAGGCTCGAGATCAGGAAACTATCGAAGCGGTTATAAATGCTGCATTAACTGGGCACCCAGTTTATACAACTGTACATAGTAATGGTGTTGCTGATACTTTAAGGAGAATGCTTACTATTTTCCCAGCTGAAGAGCGAGATGCTAGGTTATTTGACTTAATAGAAACCACTAAGCTTTTAATTTGGCAAGCTTTAGTGCCTAAAAAAGATGGCACTAGAATACCGATTAGAGAGTATTTGATTTTAAGTGAAGAAGTGCGAGATTTGTTGATTGATGTGTCACCCGACGAGATGGTTACCAAGATTCGAAAATTATTGCCAAAATATGGTCAGACAGCTTTTACGGATGCTAAAAATAAGTATGATCAAGGCTTAATTGATTTTAGTGTGTTAAAGCGGTTTAAATTATTGGATAAAGTTGAGGAAAAAAGAGATGGAGGGGGCGAATAATGGCTGCAAATTTACATGTTCACTGGCGTGATTCTGCTTTGACTCCCAAGTTGTATTGCTTTGATGCCAGAGTATCATTAGCATTAGTGCTAGTATGTCTACATTTTAGTTATTTTACTTTGGGGTTATTCTTTATTTTAATAGCTATAAGTACAGTGCTAAATTATTTTAATTTACCATTAGTTGTGGCATCGCGGGTTATAGTTGATTTTATTGGTGGCAGACATAAAATTATTCTGCGAAATGAATAGGGAAGTTTTTAATCATGGTTAAAAAGTTTAGAGGAATAACAAAAGCACAGGAATCAAGACCGGCTGACTCGGTCCGTGATATCCGCTCGGTATGGGCTAAACTAAACGACATCCTTTGTTCGCGTACGGGCTCAGTAGTGCTTTGTGTAATATGTATTGTTCTTATGATTATTTTTCCACCCGTAGATGATTGGCTAATGCTTGCTTTTGTTTTTATTTTTTGGTACTCATTTTGGCAGTTTCAGTCTTTGCCTTTTAAGCTGCCATTATTTGCTAATAAGCTGGATAGAAATGATAGGGCTCCAGGCTCTAATAAGCCAAAAAAGGCTAGAGGAATTTTCTTTTTTGGGAACGATATCGTAACTAAAGAGCAGCTTTGGTTTAATAACGAAGATATGCGAACTCATGTATTGATGTTTGGTTCAACAGGTGCTGGTAAAACAGAAGCCTTGTTATCTTTATCTTATAATGCCTTGGTGCAAGGTAGTGGCTTTATTTATGTCGATGGTAAGGGTGACAACTCTTTGTTTGCTAAAGTGTTTTCTATGGTTAGGAGCATGGGGCGAGAGGATGACTTATTAGTTGTTAACTTTATGACAGGTGGTAGTGATATTATTGGTCCGCAATCGAAGATTTTATCTAATACTATGAATCCATTTGCATTAGGTTCTTCAAGCATGTTATCAAACTTGGTTGTAAGTTTGATGGACTCAGGATCTTCAGGAAGTTCAGATGGTGATATGTGGAAGGGTCGAGCGATCTCTTTTATTGAAGCATTAATGAAGCCTTTAACTTGGTTGCGTGATGAAGGGCATTTATTATTAGAAGCTGGTGTAATTAGACGTTACTTTACTCTAGATGTGTTAGAAGAGCTTTTATATGATAAGAAAGTAATTGATCAGCATAATAACGTAACGATAATGGAAAAGGCTATTCCTTATGAAGTGCGTGATCCGTTAGAAAACTATTTATCAACTTTGCCAGGCTATAAGAAAAGTGAAAAAGGTAAGCAAAGTGGTAAGGCCTATGAGCAGCATGGTTATATTACTATGCAATTAACACGTATTTTCGGTTCGTTAGCTGATGTTTATGGGCATATTATCAGAACACAGTTGGCAGAAGTGGATTTTAATGACGTTGTATTAAATCGAAGAATTTTAGTAGTATTATTACCAGCTTTAGAGAAGTCTCCAGATGAGCTTGCAAACTTAGGTAAATTGATTATCGCATCGCTTAAATCTATGTTAGCAGCTGGTTTAGGGCAGCATGTAGAGGGTGAATACGCTGATGTAATTGAGACTAAACCTACAACTTCAAAAATACCATTTTTGTGTGTATTAGATGAGTATGGGTATTATGCAGTTAAAGGCTTTGCGGTTGTGCCAGCACAGGCGCGGTCATTAGGTTTCTCGGTTATATTTGCCGGTCAAGATTTACCAG
This sequence comes from uncultured Francisellaceae bacterium, assembly GCA_905612315.1. Lineage (GTDB taxonomy): Bacteria > Pseudomonadota > Gammaproteobacteria > Francisellales > CACEW01 > CAJQSL01. Next base: position 14,422 of record CAJQSL010000102.1, on the reverse strand, counting down.
CTTTCCAAAAAGCATCTAAAGAGGAAGCTGCATCCATTTGTGCGAATACCAATATTAAAATCTGTATGAAACTAGAGGATCCACTTGAAACTTGGGACTTTTTCAATAAAACAGCTGGTGAGGCGTATGTATCAGTTGCTAAAAGCTTTAATAGATCTGGTGATGGTTTCAGTGCCTTTAACTATAAAGACTCAAATGAGGCTAGTATTGATAAGCGTTCACGCTTAGATTTAATGGACTTAAAAGATCAAGGCATGGGTGAGATGCATGTGTTTTTCCAGTCTAATATTATTAGGGCTGAAGTTTTCTTTGCCAATCCACCAAAAGTTAAGAAAATTAAATTAAATCAATTTGTTAAAGTGCAGGGCATATCAGACCAAGCATATAGGTTCTTAAGGAAGTTAAATAATATTCAAGTTCCAGAAGAGCTTATGCACCCTGAGCCAATAGAGGGTTTTATAAATTTAGTAGATTTATTTCGAGATTATGCTGAGCAACACAAAGATTCAGATAAACTTAATATTAAATTGATGAATTTTATGTCAGGCAACCAAGATGACGAAACTGTTGATTTTGGTGATCAGAGTGAGAATGATTCGATATTTATGAGCATGCCTGTCGAGATGAGGCTTGCTAGTGAATATTTTGATGTTGAAATTTCAAATTTACAAGATAGCTTGCTAACCAAAGAGAAGTTATATGAAGTGATTAAGAAAATTTCAATTATCGAAGGAAAGAGTGTTAGCGTGGCTAAAGGCTTGTCGAGCGAAGTTATTGATTTACTTGAAAAAGAAACGGGATATTACAGTTGTTATCCTAAGCGTGAGGAGTCCTTGGTTAACTTAGTTGAAGATTTTTTAAATAAGGTTGTGAAAAAATGAAATTTATAGGTAATTATTTTGGTAGATTCAAAAACGCTCTTCTTTTAGGAGGAGTAAAAGAGCATGCAAAAAAATTGCAAGGACTCGCTAAAGATATAAAGAGCTTAGACTCTTCGGACAGTAAAGATGGCGCTTGTAACAGTTTTGATGACCTATCTAAGTTGGGTATTACGGAAGAAAAGTTGCAAAAAGCAAAGAAAACTTGTTATAAAATGAGTATTTTTTCATCAGTTATTGCTATATTTTTAATATTTTACTTGACTTTTTGCATGATAAAAATGTATTATATGTCATCTATAGTTACATTTTTGTTAGTTATGGTTTTGTTTGGGTTGGCTTTTAGGTATCATTTTTGGTATATGCAGGTTACGAAAAGACGCCTAGGGTGTACATTTAGTGATTGGTTAGATTTTTTGTTTTCAAAGGATAAATAATATTAAGGAATAGTGATGAAAGTTGATAGAATAGCATTAGTTAAATTAAGAAACGGATTTTATAAAGATGGATTTCGTCGCATGACTTTTGTCTTGCTTTTAAGTTTAATTGTTAACTTGATTTTGGTTATAGCCTTGTTAATCACGCGTAATCGCGTGGTACCACCGGTTTATTTTGCTGCTAATGCAGATGGCGTACTGGTTAAGCTTAAGCCAATTATTAATCCTGTTTATAATGATAAACAGATTGCAGATTGGGTTACTAGAGCTATTCCTAATATATTACAGATAAACTTTATGCAATTTAGGAATCAGATGCAAAGTTCTAAGAACTATTTCACTAGCTTCGGTTGGGGTCAGTTTCTTAAGAGCTTCCAGCCACAGCTGGAACAGATTATAAGTCAGCACCTTACTGCTACAGGTGTAACTTCAGGTGTGCCAGTTGTTACTGAGCAATTGTTGCTAAAAGGTGCATATAGTTGGTATGTTGAGGTTCCTGTGACGATTACTTTTGAGGGGGCCAACCAAAGAGCTACTACTAATACTTACATATGGAAAATTTTATTAAGTAGAGTAGATAACCGTAAGAGTAATCAGTTGTTGGGAATCCAGCAGGTGATCGTAACACCATATAAGGGCCCCTAAATGAATCTAAGGAAATAAAGGTATCAATTATGGCATTAGATATAGCAAAGGTTATGCTCTATGTGAGCAAGAAGATAAATAAGAAATTTACTTATCAGGGTAAAGAGTATCCTCTAGAGCGATTATTCGCTCTAGATGGGGTTTTGCCTATTTTAGCTCGTAAAGCTAGTACATTAAGTGATTTCTTGTTTAATAGAAGTTTGGATGTGAACTATGTTGATGCACCAGATGGCTTGACGGGAGAGGCTCTTAAGATAAGTGATCGTGAAAATGCCTTTATCGTGATTATGTTGATCTACGATTCTTTGGAAGAGATTATTTCAACACAAAATAAAGATATTATTGATATTAGTTAATTGGAGCTTTGTAGGATGTCTATTAAAACAAATGATGATTTAAAAAGTTTAAAAAAGCTGCAAGATGAGCGAAGCTTAAAGGTTGATAGTTTCTCTGAGCAAAGTACAAAATCTAGTACCAAATCATCTTTTGATGAAATTGATGATTTGATAGATCAGATTATCTTTAATGATCAGTTACGCTTTTTAGATAGCAAAAATGAAAAAAGTAATGATACTGAGGCTGTGAATTCATCTGATAAATCAGCCGGCAAAGATCAAGAAAAAGATTCTAAGAATGCAGTTGATAAATTTATAGAGCAAATGGACCTAACTCCAGAGCAAATTAATCTTTTACAAAAAGAATTTGATCAGATTATGCAGGAACTATTTTCTTTATTAGCTGAAATTGGTGGTTTATTGAGTGAGCTCGGCTCACCTCCTGACCCACAGAAAGTAGCGTTATTAAAAGCTAAGATGCAGTTACTGCGTGCATTACGCTCACGCATGATGCGTTTTTCTCTTATGGCTGGGCCTAAATATCAAAAATCATTCAATTTTAAATATTATTTCGAGCAGGTTCAAACATTTGTTAAAGAAAATGAGCCGCAATTAAAGCAATTAGGGCTTGATGCTAATTTAGGTAAAGAAAACTCTGCCAGTAAAAACTTAGCGTTAGTACTAGAGAGGCAAAAACTACTTGAGGGCTTACTTGAAAAACTAAACACCTTTGAAAAAGATCTTGATAATGAAAAGGACCCTAAAAAACGTGCTAATTTAACAATTCAAATTGAGCAGTTAAAAGAGCAGATTTTAACTTTAGAAAATGAAATTAAAGAGCAACTTGAAGCATCTGATATAGGTCAAGAGAGTGAAAAGGAAAATGAGTCTTCAGCTGAGTTTGAGCTAGAGCTTGAGGAAGCAGCAGCATCTATGTTTGCCGAGCTAAATGGTTTAGTTCATGGTCAGCGCTTTGGCCAATACCAATTGTTAGCCAATGAATCTATGAATGTTCATAAAACTTTTGCTGAGGTTATGGATGATTTTAATATTGGTGGGGAAGAAGTAGAGAATATTCGTGAAGCTGATGTAGAAAAAACAAATTCTGTTGAGAAGGTAGTTAGGGCTGGTGCTGAGATTGAAGTCATAAAAGATGTTACCCATCTTGTAGAGAAGGTTGTAGCTTCAACTGTTGGGTTAGATGCTCCTAATCCACTGACGTAGATAAACAAAATTTAAACAAAATTTAAACAAAATTTAGATGGAAAGGTAACAAATGAGTGCATTAAAAAAAGAGATCATACAACACTGGAAGTCATTTAAGAATCCATTAATCAATGATATTTTAATTAATCTTGAGAAAATAGAAGGCAAAATATCGCCCATAACTGATGATGAGATGTATGCTCTTGATAAGCTTGTGAAAAGATTAAAAGATATTAAAGCTGAAGATGTTGATGAAATGCAATTTATTCACCTTTTAAATGAGATGCCAGCAGCATACATGCTTTATATTATTCATAAATTACAGACTATTAACACAGATTTAGTAATGAAAGTTATTGGTTATGCCCAAGATCATAGGTCTAATAATCCTGATGTGGATAAATTCTTTCAACGAAATATGGTATTTGAGAAATCTCAGTTATTAGGTCGTATTTTTTCTAATATTCGCATGCAAAATGTATTAGATGCATTAACTGAAGGTAAATTTGATTCACCTGTTGAAGATAAGCCTAAAGATAAATCTAAAGATGATAAAAAGAAGAAGTCTTAGAGCGCTGTCGTTGCGAACGAGCCGCAAGGCGAGTGTGGCAATCTCCTACACAACTGCTGTTGATTTAATATAATTATAGGAGTTGCAATTCGAAAAAGATTACCGCGCGTTACTAACGCTCTCTCGCAGCGACAGTATGTGGTAACCAGGATAATAATTTAATTAATCAAGTCATCTTATATCAATAAAATTATTTAATTATAGTGAAATAAATAATTAATAATAAGATTTTTAGGGGGTATTAGTGATATATATGTATGCAAATGTATCCTATTTTGTCTTTAAAAATCATATAATTGCAAGCATTATAGGGAGATTAAGGTAACAGTTTATTGTCGTATTCTTTTTACTTTAGGGCAATAAATCTGTAAAATATACTACCAGTTAAAGTTATAAATTAATCGTAATATTATAGTATTTTTATTAAGGATAAAGGATGCCGGAACTAATAAAAAAGCAAGACAAATGTTTATCAAGTGTTTTAAGAAAGGGTAAATCTTTCAAAAAGCTATTAAGTATTTGTATCTCAGCAGCTTTAGTAGCTAATTTAGGGCTAAGTGTAAGCTATGCTCAAGCAGCAGATAAATCAGGTGCTTCTGATTCAGATGCAGCTTTTAACCAGTTACTTAAAAACTCTTTTCCACTAACCCCTACACAGATCCATACTTTTAAAGATCGTTCAGCGGAGCAGCAGCAAGCAAGCTCAAGACCAATTGGGAAGGCTCCATTACAGGGTACATCAAATATTATTTCTGTAAGTTTAAAGCCAGGAGCTACCATGCCTTTAGTTAGGATTGGGCGTGGGCAGATAACTTCATTAGTATTTACTGATTCAGCGAATAAAGTTTGGCCAATTACAAATTATAGTGTTGGTGCACCTGATAAATTCCATGTTATGGGCTCTAAAGAAGCTGGTATCTTAATGATTCAGGCTACCAAGATGTATGCCAGTACAAATATGGCGGTTATATTAAAGGGGCTGCAAGTACCAGTTAATATTAACCTAATAGTAGGTGGTAGCAAGAAGTCATATGATTTTATGGATTATCTACAAATTCCTGGGTCTCAATCTGGTGATGCAGGTCCTGGAGGTCCAGGGTTATTACCAGCTCCTAGTTATTTAACTAGTGTGTTACAGGATATCGCGCCTAAAGGTGCTAAAGAGTTAACAACAAATTCAGATATATGCAAAGTTTGGAGATATGGAAATAAGTATCTACTTTTAACAAAAGCTACGTTGTTATCTCCTAGTTATAAATCAAGAAAAGACAGTGCAATGTTAGCAGGCTCAGCCTCATATCATGCTTATGAAATTAAACCAACACCGGTAATTATGTTATCCGCAAATGGTAATTCGGTGAATGTTACTGTTACTGATAATTCTTTATCGAGTGCAAGTAATGGAAGTACAGACTTAGGAGGGACAGAATAATGCTTAAGAAAGGAATGGCTACGTTATCTCGATACCCACGATTACGTGTATTAGTTTTTGGTGTGGGTGCAGTTACTGTTGTTGGAGTATCCATGCATGTTTTTACTAAAAAACAGGATATATCTAAAACACCTCAGGGGCCAGTGTCTCATATTGCTACTAAATCCGTTCCTTTAAAAGGTCATAGGATGGTGGGTAATGGTAAAAAGTATGGCAAGTTAAAAAATAAATATGATCAGGACCAATACAACGATAAGCTTAAGCATGGTGATACAATTATGCCTGGCGATTGGTTTAATAAAGGCCAACCAGTGCCAAATAAAGATCAAAATCAAACACAAGGTGCGAGCAAGATAGACTCTAATAATAAGTCTAAAGGTCATGATGATAATAGAGTTATTGCTACCCATAAGCAAGAAGCTGCTCCAGCTGCTAAAAATAATGAGACTGAGCAAAAGGCAATGATGTCTCCAGGCGATTTTCAAAAGGCGGCACACGAAGCGGAACGTTTACCTCAAGGTGCACAAACTACAGGCAACACATCATTAGCGCAAAGATCATCTCAGGGCAGTAGGTCATTTAATAATTGGAATTCAGGTAGAGGTGGTGCTAATAATACTAGATCACAGTTTCATCCTGATTCTTACCATCCATCAGTGAGCCACGAGAGCCCACAGCAAATTCAGCAGGATCAGCAAAGGGTTTCTTCTTTAGCAGGTAAGATGCAAGGGCAGTTAAGCTCTATGGGTAGTAGCTGGAATATGCCAGTGGCTAGTCAGGCAACAGTGGATCAAAAAGTTGACGCTAGCGCAGTGGATGCTCAAAGTTCAGCACAAAAAGCAGCTGAGAACCTTGCTAATCCGCCACACATCATAAAGGCTGCCACTGTTTATTTTGCAATTATTAAAAATAAAGTTAGTAGTGATCAACCTAATACTCCAGTTATGGCTAAATTAATTACAGGTCCTTACAAAGGTTCTAAATTATTAGGTGGATTTTATACTGAAAAAGATAAGCTTTTAATAAAGTTTAATACAATGGTTATGAAATCTAGAGCAAGAAGCTTTTCAGTTGGTACTACTTATGCTATTGATACTAAAGATGGCCAAAGTGCGGTTGAGACTGATGTAAATCACCATTATTTATTAAGATATGGATCTTTATTCGCAGCATCATTATTGGAAGGGCTGGGGAAAGCATATACTCCTAATACTTTCTGCTATATTGGCGTAAATGGGATGACATGTCCAGGTGGTATGAATGATGTTAATCCAAATCAAGTAAATACTAAAGTTGCATTAATGCGTGGTGCTGGCCAAATTGGTACTACCCTAGGGCAGCATATAGGTGATTATTTTAATACTCCACCCACTGTTACGGTGGCACAAGGTACATTAGTTGGAATTTTATTTATGAATGATGTAACAGTTCCAAAAATGCAAGTAGTGCAAACTGATCCAGATTACGCTGAATCAGCTGGCACGGATCTGAGTTTTTTAAGTGACGATAGTTAATAGTTAATAGTTAATAGTTAATAGTTAATAGTTAATAGTTAATAGTTAATAGTAAAGAGTAATAGTAATTTTAATTTCATGAAAATATAAGGAAGGAAAATCATGACTAAAGATGCAACTAACAAACAAGAAGGCGATTTCGAAGATCTATTTGAAGATGATGTTTTTGCCGAAACTGAGCAAACTGCAGAGGAAGAAGATCTTGCTTCTAAAGGAGAGGCCCAGCTATCTGAAGGATCTTCTGCTGGTAAATCTGATTCTACAAAATACATGCTTTATGGTGTGGGTGGTCTTGTGTTTATGGGGTTATGCTGGGCTGTCTATAGACAGTTTGTTCCAGCAGCTCAGACGCAGGTACATCACAACCAAGGTCCTACAAGGGTTATTAAAATGAACCATGCTAGACCACAGCTATACAAGAAAAAGGTTGAGAAGCCAAAGGTTGAGAAGCCAAAGGTTGATGCTGGTTTTGTAATTAACAAGAAGAATCTTAAACAGATGATATCTGGTTTCACTACATCTACGAATAATGCTTTGCATGACACTCAAAAGCAGTTAGATAGTAGAATTGATGTAATGCAATCATCTTTTGATAAAACTTATCAAAATACTCAAAAAGAGTTTTCACAGGTTGATCAACAGTTAAATTTATTAGCACATCAGCAAATTAATTTAGCTAAGATGCAAAAACAGCAACAGCAACATGAAGTTGGTTCTGTTAATGTTATGTTAAAGGATCAAACTAAAAAAATAGACTCGTTATCTAAGAAGATCGATGATTTAGGTACACAGTTTGCTAGTATGAATAAGACATTAGCAGGCGTAAATCAAAGTATCGTTAAAACACAAGTTGAACTGAAGCTGGTTATAGCTGAGAAAGCAGCTGAAGCCCAGAAGATGACTCTAAGAGCTGTTGTGCCAGGTAGAGCCTGGTTAGTAAACGGTAAAGGCCAGACGCTAACTATTTCAGTTGGTAATGAGTTGCCATATTACGGAAAGGTACTTAAAATAGATAGTAAAGCTAACACTGTAACTATGAGTACCGGATATGTCTTTAGTTGATCGTATATATAATAATGTCGAGAGTTTGTTTGCCATCCTAGGGCTGGCAATCAAACAAGACATCTACTCTTATTGTGACCTGGAAACAGCTGATAGTAAGAATGTTTTAGTCAATAAAGATGGATCTTTATGTTCTATTTTTAGACTGCATGGCTATAAGCGGTTTGTAGGTAATAATGAGTTTGTATATTTATGCGATAGGATGAATGAGATTTTCCAAACTTTAATGCAAACGCAGGGGCACCATTTCCAAGTTTGTTTTAATTATGACTTTGGTCAAGTTCGATCGTCTTTAGGTAGGGCTTTATCTGGAGCTAAGAAAACAGCTAAAAAATTACAGCTTGATATCGATGATATTTTTGATTCAAGAATTGATAAGCTTGCTGATTATTGTTCCGATGAAGATTGTTATATTGTGTTTTGGACAACAGTAGATTGTTTACCTAAATCTCACTTAAGACAATTATTTAAAGAGCATAAGAATAAACTAAAAAAGGCTAAAGGTCCTGATTTATCTAAGAAACAGAATTTATTTGCAGTTTTAGATGAAATTAGAACTATTCATGAGTCAGTTATTACAACTTTACTTGAGGACATGCAGCATACAGGATTTTATGTTGATTTATTAGGAGTACATGAAGCTCTTAATGTGGTTCGTAAATCTATTGACGGTGCATATACTGATGATGCTTGGCTGCCAGCACTGCCTGGTGACAAATTGCCGTTAAGAGTTAAGCCTGCCGGCAAAGTAGAATTATCTGAGTTGATGTGGCCATCATTGCCTTATCAGCTTATTCCAAGAGATGGGGAGAATCTATCTCTTAAATATGCACGTATTGGTGATATGATCTATGCGCCTATGTATATAGAAGTATTTCCTAAAACGATCAAGCCTTTTTATGATTTATTCAGAAGAATGCTGCCTTCTAATATGCCTTGGCGTATTTCTTATTTCGTATCACCTAATGGTATTAAAATTACCGAAAGTAAGAATATGTTCTCGCAATTTTTACGTTTTGCACATGTACATAACAGATTAATTTCTGAAACTCACGAAATGCTTAGATCGCTACATGATCGCAGTGATAATCCGGTTACTACCTTTAGTGTATGTTTGTGTACCTGGGCTAAGGTTGGGGAAGAAGATTTGCTTAAAGAACGAGCTTCTAAAATGGTTAAAGTTCTTCAAAGCTGGGGTGGTTGTGATGTAAGGCAGGTGGCCGGCGATACTATGGGCCTTGTTCTGTCAAGTGCTACAGGTTTGACTCGCAAATTGTATTCGTCAGCTAGCGCAGCACCATTAAATGATGCTGTTTCTATGATGCCATTTGTGCGTCCCGCATCTCCGTGGCGAGATGGAGGAGCATTATTATTTAGGACACCAGATGGTAAGTTATGGCCATATCAGCCTGGATCAAGTCAGCAAGTTAGTTGGATTGATATTATTTATGCTCGAAGTGGATCAGGTAAATCTGTTTTATTAAACACTATTAACTTAGGCCTATGCTTATCATCAGGTCTATCTCATTTACCTAGGGTAGCTATTATTGATGTCGGTCCATCATCTAGAGGTTTTATTTCTTTATTGCAAGAAGGGCTTAGGCCAGATCGTCGTCATGAGGTGGTTTATCATCGTCTTACTTTAGATGAAAAAGATTCGATTAATCCGTTTGATACTTTGCTGGGATCTAGACTCCCAACCAGGTTGCATCGTTCATTTTTGATTAATTTTGTTTCATTATTATTGGTTGATAATATTGAAGATAAGCCTTTTGAGGGCGCTTCAAGCATGATAAGCATGATTATTGATGAGACTTATAGGCGTTTTAGTGATAGGCAGCAACCAAAATTATATATTCCTCATGTAGAGTCAGAAGTGCATGAAAGGTTGCTTGGCCTTGGGTTTGATTTGAAAAGGCCTAATGTAACTTGGTGGAAAGTATCAGATTTCTTGTTTTCAAAGAATGAGATCCGTTTAGCTCTTATTTCACAAAGGCAGGCTGTACCTAACTTGGCTGATACAATTGATATTGCCCATACTCAGTCTATTAAAGATTTATATTCTGATGTTAAAACTAACTGTGGAGAAGATTATATTACAGCTTATGGAAGACTTTTATCTGGAGTTATCAGAAACTTCCCAACATTAACTAGCGTCACAAGACTTAACCTTGAAGGGGCGCGTATAGTCGCCTTGGACTTAGATGAGGTTGCGAAATCTGGTTCTGCGGCTGCAGACAAACAAACAGCTGTTATGTATATGCTAGCAAGGCATGTTCTGGCACAGAGTTACTTTTTACATATTTCAGATATTGAAAAAATCCCTAAACTTTACCATGAGTTTCATAAAGATAATTTGAAAGTTATTATGGAAGAGCCAAAACGTATGGTTTTTGATGAGTTTCATCGAACATCTAAAAGTCCGGTCGTGCGTGAGCAAATAATACAAGATATGCGAGAAGGACGTAAATGGAAAATTCATATATCTTTAGCCTCGCAGTCATTGAAGGATTTTGACCCATTGATGATTGAATTTGCCACATCTATTTTTATTTTAGATTCAGGGTCGGCCGCTTCTATTGATGAGACCTGTAAAGTGTTTGGTTTGACGGATACAGAAAAACAAGCATTATCTACCAGGGTTCATGGTCCAAGTGCAAATGGATCTACGTTTATTGCGCAGTTTGTAACAAAGCAAGGATTAAATACACAGCTATTAACTAGTACGATTAGTGGAGTTGAGTTGTGGGCGTTTACAACTACTACAGAAGATGTTTATATTAGAGATAAATTATATGCACAAATCGGACCTAAAGAGTCGCGTGATATCTTATCAAGATACTACCCAAGGGGGAGTGCAGTTGATGAAATACACAAGCGAATTAGTCAAGATCCATTATTAACAATTGATGATATTTGTGAGCAAATTATTTCTGAATTAGTCATGTCATATAGACAGGTTATTCGTAAGAAACGACGTGAAGATATTATTGGTGGTATGATTTCATAATTTAAAGGAGTTTAATCATGAATCAGCAGGCACGAGGTGGCGGCGGCGGACAAGAAACAGATTATGGGATGTTATACCTAGTTATTTTGGTAATAGGTATTTGCATGGCCTTATATTATTTTTTCCATGATGATTTGGTAAAGGTAGTCTTTTATTTTAAATATTATGAGCTTAAAGCTCTTAACTTTTTTGTACCAGCTAAGCATTTTTCTTATTTGCTTAATTGGATGGATTATTCTCAATCGCATAATTTATCGAAAATTACTTACGACCAAGTTAGGCAGATATCATCAATAGTTGGGCATAGTTTGCTGTGGCCATTTGTGTCTATTTGTGTTATTTTTACAGCAATTCTCTACTTCTTTCATCCAGATAGTAACTATAAAGCTATTGAGACTATGGAGTCTTTGAGGGAGAAACTTAAACCTTTCTTTCCATGTGTTCAGGTCGTTAGTGAGCTTGATTTGGTTAATCAGTCTATTGATGAGGGCCCTTGGGCTATGGCGCTAACTCCTATTGAGTTTGCTAAAAAGAATCGACTCCTAATTAGAGGAAAAGATAATAGTATAGTAGTTGATAGACTCAAGTCTCGCATTTTATTTTCAGAACAATTAGGTCCTATTTGGACAAGAGTAGAGGTCTTACCAGCTCATCAGCGAGCACTTTTTGCAGCTTTTTGTTTGTTTATAGATTATAAACGGGATGATGGTGAGAAATTGCTAGAGCAGTTTTCTTTGTCAGCAACTAAAGATTCAGTGGCATCTGGTAAGTTAGATTTTAAAGGTGTCGATAGGTTATTAGCAAAATATAGTGATCATCCAAAGGTGGTAGAGATATTAAGCCAGCACTCTTATGTTATGACGATTTTTTCTCAGATACTCACACAAGCGCGTACCACAGGTATTGTATCAGCATCAAGCTTTTTATGGTTAAAGCCAATTGATAGAAAGTTATGGTATGTACTAAATAATGTTGGTAGAAAAGCTGTATATGTTGAAACAGGGGCAGTTACAGCGCATTGGCTTGCAGAGACTAAGCTTGGGTATGCTCTTAAAAAGCCCATGGTAGATAGCGTATCCCATGCCTTAGAAGACGCTATTTCAAGTAGAGTTGTGAGCGCCGCTGATATAAGAAGTGAAGCTTCAGATGAAAATATTAATATTGATGGCGATGCTACTGAAGTTAAAGCCAAAACCAAACATGAAACTAAAACTTAAAATTTAAGCCAAAAGGGTATATAGCATGAGTAAGGAAAAAGATATATTTTGTCGGCTTACACTAGTTGGTGAGGTTAATAACTGGGAATATTTTTCTCGTAGGAAGCAGAGTCCTAAATATCGTAAAATTATTATGATGGTTTGTGAAAAGCATCATCACAAGTGCAAATTTTGTGGTTATCAAGGTGATAATTTGGAAATAGTAAATTTGAACCATGATTTTAAGGACAACGCGATTAATAATTTGGTGCCAGCTTGTTTCTTTTGCACAAAACCGCAGTTATTAGATTCTTATTCGATAGATTATGAGGGTGGGGATCGTATGATTTTCTTGCCGGATATAACCCAGACTGAGTTATCACACTTATATAGAGTATTATTTTATTCTCTTGCTAAGGGTGGAGATTATGCTTATGGCGCGCAGATGCTGTATTCACAACTTAAAGATCAGGCCGCCTATCTAGACGAAAAGATGGGCACAGACTTATCTCATCCAGCGCAATTTGTTTATTATTTGAAATCACCTAAGGCAGATAGTGAGTTAGTTAGTAAGATTCGTTGGTTGCCAGAGGCTGATTTAGATGAGTATGCTGGCATGGCGTCAGGTTTGGTAGAAGAATTTGATTTAATGCGTGATGCTGTCGAGAGGTTATCAAGGAGAAAGTCTTAATATGGGGCTATAATTTGACGCACCACTTTTTGTGGTGTACTATAGGGGTAACCTAAAAGGTGGTGCGAGTATGAAATATTTTTCTTCAAAGGTAGCGACAGAATCCACATTTTGTAATAGAGATATAGAGCGACAGTTGCTTATTAACTATATTTCACAGAATGAGCATACGGTTATTGTTGCTCCTAGGAGATATGGAAAAACTAGTTTAGCTAAAAGAGCAATGAAAGAATCAAAGTTGACTTTTGGTCAGGTAGATTTTTTTTGTGTAGTGTATGAGGAGGATGTTTGCCGTAAAATTGCTAAAGGCGTAACAGAAATAACGGGGCAGTTAGTTACACTTACTGCAAAAACTATTAATTTTTTAGAATCAGTTTTTAAATCTGCCTCGATTGGGTTTAATGCTGGTGTGTTTGAAATTAAAGCATCTTTTGCTATAGATATAAACCCTATAGAGCAGGTTGTAGATTTGCTAGAAGGGTTGGAAAAAATAGCGGCAGAAAAAAAGAAAAAAGTAATACTTTTTATGGATGAATTTCAAGATATTCTAAAACTTGAAAGGCCAACTCAGTTGCAAGCAGCCATTAGAACTGTTGCTCAGCATTCAGAGTATGTTACATATATTTTTTCAGGGAGCTCTAGGTTGATGCTGGAGAAAATATTTGATGATAAGAACCAACCATTATTTATGATGTGTCAGAAAATGTTATTAGGAAGGATTAACAAAGAACACTTTAAAAAACATATTCAAAAGGCATGCAATGCAAACTGGAATCTTTATTTGGCAGATGAAATTATAGATTTAATTTTAGATTTAACACAGTGTCACACTTATTATGTTAATACATTATGTAGTGATTTAATGCAGCTGGATAAACTTCCGGATGAAAAATCTATATTGCTTTGCTGGGATCGGCAGATGGATAAAAATAGAAATAAAATTGTATCGGAGCTGGAGAGATTAAATTCTAATAGGCTTAAAGTAATTATTGTAATTGCCTTATTGGGAAGTGTAGGGGAGCCGAATAGTAAATCTTTTTTGGATCAAGTTAAATTACCTCTATCTAGTACACAAAAGGCTGTTAAATATTTATTAGATTATGATTATTTATATCAAAGAGAAGAGAATGGACATTTGGCGTTGATAGATCCTTTAATGAAGACCTTTTTGCAGAATCAGTATTGAGTAATTTTTTTAAAAGCATTCCCTCTGTGCTGATAGTTATCAAACTCATCTAAGCTGCTACAAGCTGGCGATAATAAAACAATATCATCTTTTTTAGCTATTTTTTGGCAAATATTATAAAGATAAGTAAATTTATTAGCTAGATAAACAGGGAAAATATCAGAAAACAAATCGGCTAATAATTTTTTGTTTTTGCCAATGATATAAATAGCTCTAATATTTATATTATGATTTATAATAAATTCTCGTAATAATTTTA
>CAJQSL010000101.1 GCA_905612315.1 uncultured Francisellaceae bacterium | reverse complement strand
ATTGGCATGGGCAAATCAGGCCATATTGGACACAAAATTGCAGCGACCTTAGCGAGCACAGGCTCTCCAGCATTCTTCGTTCACCCAGGCGAGGCTAGTCACGGTGATTTTGGCATGATAACAGCTAAAGACTCAATCCTGGCACTATCATACTCAGGGAACACTCAGGAGATAGTGTCTTTACTTCCATTAATAAAACGCCTTGAAATCCCTTTAATTAGCATAACTGGCGATCCTAACTCTGAACTTGCAAAATGTTCTGATATTCATCTTAATATACATATCAAAAAAGAAGCTTGTCCACTTAACCTTGCCCCAACCGCAAGTACTACTGCTATGCTAGTTATGGGAGATGCTCTAGCAATATCCCTTTTATCTGAAAGAGGGTTCACTGCCGAGCAATTTGCATTTTCTCACCCTGGTGGATCTTTAGGTAAGAGGCTTTTATTATCCGTCGATCAACTTATGTCAAAAGATGACTTAATTCCATTAAATAATCTAGATGATAGTTTAGAAGATGCCATTATCAACATGAACCAAAAAGCCCTAGGCATGACGGTTATAATTGCTGATAAAAAAGAAAACAATAATAAACATGTTTTGGCTGGGATCCTAACAGATGGAGACCTACGGCGTGCTTTTAGTCAGAACCTAAATCTAAAAAAATCTAAAATTAAAGATATCATGACCAAAAACCCGGTGACAATAACGCCCAACACCCTTGCATCGGATGCGCTAATAATAATGAAAGATAAAAAAATCACCAGTATAGTGATTACTGACTCTGATAAATCAATAATTGGAGTAATTCATCTGCATCATTTATTAAAAGCTGGATTATCTTAAAAATCATTAGATCTTATTTTAAGTGCTATCATATAAAATAAGATCTAATAAAAGCTTAAGATATATAAATGCGAGCAAAAATCAAATCCATCATATCAAAAGCAATCAAACCCAAAAAACGTGTGTGGCATATTGAAAATGCTCAATCCCCCATGAACTATCAAATTATATACCAGCTTAAAAAGCATGGCTGTTCTAAAACTAAAGATCCAAAAGATGCAATTTTCACTGAAGATAATATCAAGCTAGATGAAACTCAAGCTCAACTATTTGAATACAAACACCAATTGTGTCAACTAGCTGATTTTATGAAGTTTGATTTTATGCCAAAAACTTATTGCATAGATCATAATAATTATCAAAAAACTCTTGCTCAAATAAAATCAAATTACAAAAATCAAAAAGCTTTAAATAAAAAAGCTTGGATTCTAAAACCATCTATGACCAACAATGGTGAGAAAATTCATTTATTAAAATCTTTAGAGCAAGTACAAAAGCACTTTGAAACTGACTCACTACAAGGCCCTCAAGTTTTACAAGAATATATTCAAAATCCACACCTTATAGATAATAAGAAATACACTCTAAGATTTTTTTTAATTTTAAGTAACACTGAAAATAAAGATAATAAAAAAAGCTGGCGTTATCCTAAGGGATATTACAATTTATCTAATATAAATTATGAAGCAAATGCAAAATATATCTGTGATCAAAATCTTGCGATGCATTTAACTAATGAGCATTTAGGAGAAAATACGGATGAGCAAGCTGATACTGAATTTGAAAAAATGCTATCTAAAAAGCCAGAAGATAAAGAGAATACAGAAGAAAATCTAGCTAAATCAAAAAAATCAAAAAAATCAAATAACAACAATCATAATAACGTTGAGCAAATTTGCACAGATCTTTATCCTGATAAAAAAATATTAGATCTAATTTTAAAACAAGTAGATAAAATAATTACCCAAACATTAAAAGGCATGGATACGGTTAACCCAGATTTTTTAACAAAAAAAGATGGTATTAATAGGTTTGATATTTTTGGGTATGATTTTATTTTAGATGATAATAATAAATTATGGCTCTTAGAAATTAATCATAGGCCCTGTTTTCCAAAGGGTGGGCCCCACTCTTTAAAAAAACCTTTATTTAATCAGTTTTGGGAAGATATTTTTAATAAATATGTTATGCCAATTATTAATGGGATTTCATAACAACCTCAGCAACAATTGTGTTAGAAATTGCCGCGCAACGACAGCATGGGTTTTTCTTCAGGACCCCTCAAGAATTCCCCCATACAATTCTATAACTTTGCCACATCCTTCGCGATAAGATTTCATCTCTTCTAAGGTGCCCATCAGGCCCTTTGGCCATTTCGATTTTGGGCCAGACTTCAAATGACCTAAACTACTAGGATAAAGTAGTTCTAGTTTAACTTCTGCTTCATGAATATCCTGCAAAGTGCGGATGTCACTGCCACTCATAAGAGAAGGATTTTCACACAGGGACACAGCTAATGATATTACATATGCCTTGACCAAAAGTGCTTTTGAAAATATATCGTCACGCATCTTTGCCTCTTTCGTGTGATACGACTCCATTCCCTGAGAAGGACCAGCTTCTCGTGCTAGGTATTTTTCAACCAATCCATTGAATCCTAACCTTTCTACAAGATACCCCTTTGCAAATGGAATCACCTCCTTTGCTGCAAGCTCACCTGACATACTTAACTCCTTTATTTCAGAATAATGTTTATGAAGCTATTTAGTTAAAAACAATTTCACTATTAGCATGTATTAGTTATACCAATAAAATATTAAAGTTTTATTAAGAAAAATGATTTATAAAAGGATTTGAGTATGCCTTAATCAAACAACTTAGAATTAACCAAATAATTTTATTGATTATTAAAAATACACTGTAGATCTTATCTTTTTTTCATGATAGCATTGGTATTAAATAATAATGTTTTATTAAGAGGTATAAGATGAAAAGATTAGCATTTTTATCAACAATAACACTGGTAATTTTAAGTCTCAATAATATAACTTTTGCTGGAAACTCGGCATCGGTAAGCCTTAGTGCGACGGTAGAGCAAACCGCAGAAATCCAAAATGTGAATACTGCCATCAACTCCCCAACCTTCACAGCATCAGAGCTTGGCCAAGCTGGCATTACCAAAACCACTACCGACTCAGATGTAAAATTATTTGATAATAATGCGGCTGGCGGAATAAAAATAGATACTACTTCTGATTACACCACAAGTGCCAACGGCACCGTACTGCAAAACACCAATGATCCAAATGAACATCTGCAATTAGTTGCAGATTTAACACCTTGTGGTGCTGGCGCTACTACAAAAACTATAACTCCAACTGGTTCAAACAAAACGCAATCAACTTCATTTACTAGCACAGAAACGCAAGCTAGCGAACAAGGTTGCTCGGACCACCCTGGAAGCATTCATTATACCTTTAAAACGTTGACTGGGTATCCTACCGGTGGAACATATCAAGGTAGGCTAACCTATATGGTTAGTGCTGCTTAAAAATAAATTAATTGCAGTCTGGATGCCCCCATCCCAGCCTTCCCCCACGGGGGGGAAGGAGCCTCGAAAGCTGTCTTTGCGAGCCCACGGGGAACTATACCATTTTGGAAAGATCACGATAAGTTAGCAAGTAACTACTGCATCCCAAGCGACATCCCGATATAATTTAGCAGTTTCGGCAGGATTCGATGCATGGATTATACCGCGCCCAACAATTAAAATATCTGAACCCTGAGAAACAGCTTGCTCTGGAGTTTTATATTGCTGCCCCAAAGAATCGGATAAATCTCCTATTTTAATGCCAGTAGTAAAGTGCACATGGTTTGGATCATCAGTCAAGCGCTGATTTGTAATCCAACCTGCGACAAAATCAGGATAATCTTTCGCCATCTCTATAGTTCGATGCTGATATTCATCCGTGATTAAATTTCCCCTGGATGTCATCTGGGCTAATAATAATAAACCTATGTCATTTTTTTGAGTTTCAATACAAGCCTTTCTTAAACCTTCAATAATTCCAGGGCCTGGAAGTGCATGCGCATTAATAAAATCAGCCCAGCTAGTAATTTTAAATATACCCTCGGATGCCTGCAGCTTGACCGTATTGCCAATATCAGCAAATTTTCTATCTTCAAATAATAAAAAGCCCATATCATCAGCAATAGCGCGCAACGTCTTTATAAAATGACTTGAATAATTATTAACTATATCCACATGGGTCTTCAGAACACTGATATATGGCCCAACAGCTTTTGCTAACTCAAGAACCTGCTCAGCTTTTGTTAAATCTGCTGATACACATAAATTAGTTTTTTTACTAACCACTCGCTCATATAGCTTTCTAACAACAGGCAAACTAGCATGCTCAAGCAATTCAGCATAATCTTTAGACATATATTTAACCTCTTAATATTACCCTGTAGGAAAGCCCCCACCTGGTGGCATCATGTGTTTCATCTGATTCATCATACCCCCCGCACCCTTTTTACCGACCTTTTTCATCATCTTTTGCATCATTCCAAATTGCTTTATGGTTCTATTCACTTCAATTAAATCATTGCCTGAACCTTGTGCTATTCTTTTTCTTCTAGAGCCTTTTATAATTTCAGGGTGTAACTTTTCTTCTTTGGTCATCGAGTGAATCATCGATCTAATACGTATGATTTTTCCATCTGTATCTTGAGACTTAACAGCCTCAGCTAACCCACCAACGCCTGGTAGTTTAGACATTAACTTGCCAACTCCACCTAGTTTTGACATCTGCTCAAGCTGCTTTAAAAAATCATTCATATTAAAAGAACGCCCTTTTTTAAGCTTTTTAGATAATTTATCAGACTCTTCCTTATCAAGCTTTTGTGTAATCTCTTCCACAAAACTACTCACATCACCCATGCCCAAAATTCTAGATGCAACTCGATCCGGATGAAATGCTTCTAAATCTTCAATTTTTTCACCAGCACCCATAAATTTAATAGGAGTTCCTGTAATATGTCTAACAGACAAAGCGGCACCGCCTCTGGCATCACCATCAGTTTTGGTTATAATAACCCCGGTTAGTTTTAACTTATCATTAAATGCTTTAGCAGCATTAGCCGCGTCTTGCCCTGTCATAGAATCAACCACAAAAAGAGTTTCATGCGGTTTAGCCTCATCACATAAATCGCTAACTTCTTGCATCATCTCATCATCTATATGCAAGCGCCCTGCAGTATCAATTAATAATACATCTACTACTTGTTTTTTAGCGTCTTTAACTGCAGCTTTAACTATATTTAAAGGCTTATCTTTAGGTGTAGCAGGATATAATTTACAATCTACCTCTTTAGCTAATACTGCCAACTGATCCATCGCAGCCGGGCGGTATACGTCAGTTGAGACCATCATAACCTGTTTTTTCTCACGCTCCATAAGCCATTTAGCTAACTTAGCACAAGATGTGGTTTTACCAGATCCTTGCAAACCTGCTAATAAAATAACTACTGGAGGCTGAGCTTTTAAATCAAGCTGTTCACACTTCTCACCCATAATCTCCGTGAGTTCAGTTTCAACAATTTTAACCATCTGCTGCCCAGGGGAAATACTCTTAGTAACCTCCTTGCCTAAAGCCCTTCTTCTGACCTTTGCAATAAATTGCTTAATAACAGGCAATGCAACATCAGCTTCAATTAATGCAACTCGAACCTCTTTAAGTGATTTGACAATATTAGCTTCTGTTAAAACGCCTCTTGACGTAATCTTATCAAATGTATTTTTTAGACGATCTTGCAAATTCTTAAACATGGATGCTCCGTAATCTGGCTATATATCTTTGTGATATTTAATATGAATCAGTCTCTATAGTGCCTATACCAAGATGATCCAACTGCACGCACTAATGTAGCCAAAGGAATGGCAAAAAACAAGCCCCAAAAGCCCCAAATACCACCAAAGAATAAAATAGCAGCAATAATTGCTACAGGATGTAAATTTACAGCACCAGCGAATAAAACTGGAACCAAAACAGATCCATCTAACCCTTGTATAATCAAGTAAACTAAAAACATATACATAAAATCAGGACTTAAGCCCCACTGTAATAACCCTACAAAGATCACAGGAATTGTTACTAAAACCATACCTATATAAGGGATAATTGCAGACACCCCCACACAAAAACCCAACAAAAATGCGTAATGTAAACCAAATACCACAAAGCCTACATAAGCTGAAATCCAAACAATGATCACCTCTAAAAATTTACCTTGCACATAACGACCCAACTGAAACTTCATTTCAGAGCTAACTTCTTCCAATAAACTCCTGCGTTCAGGCAGAATATCACTTACCCACTTCATGATGGACAGTTTGTCTTTCAAAAAATATAGGGTTAATAATGGGACTAACACTAAATAAACTACCCAAGTAATAATACTTGGAATAGATGTAATAGAATAAGTCAGAATAAATTTACCAATTTCCGGCAAATGAATTTTAGAAGCAGAAGTAGACTGCACAATATCTGCAATGAAAACTTTAGAAAAAAGACTAGGATATTGATTTGGCAGATCTAGCAATAAGGCATGGAATTTCTGCACCATATTAGGAAAATGAGAGATAATCTGTGCAAGCTGATGCCACAAAATAGGCAATAGCATTAATATAGCGGCAATAAATAAAGCACAAAATGCGATATAAGTCACAACAACAGCAAGCGCACGAGGGAACCTAAATATCTTAACCAAAAAATTAACCACTGACTCTAATAAAAAGGCAATCACAAGAGCAGCAAGTATTGGTGCGAAAATTTGACCAAAAAATACAATTATAATTATGCCAATAATTACGGCAAATATTAGAACACCAACCTCAGGTTTAGCAAAACGAACTTTTAACCACTCATTAATTTTTGTTAGCATCTACTCGCAACTGCAAATTATATATGACATAATTTGCAGTTTATAGCGCAAATATAAAAATTGCCAGTTTATTTCTTAACTACAACTTTTTTATCATCAAGCTTTTGACTTGGAACAATGCCTTTTTTGGGTTTTTTAGTATACTCAACCATTGATGCATGTAACTTAATGTTACTTAAGCCACTTAAATCAGTATTAAATACTGTATTAGTTGCTAATACACGAGTAGTTTTTGGAAGAATCAATTCACCTTTTGGATAATTAATATAACTATTTACAAACTTAACTGTCATAGGAGCTGAATAACCTATTCTGATACTAGGTGCTGTTTTATGCAAATACATATTAGTAAAAGTTACGCCTTTTAAAGTGAGCAGATTATTAACCGCACCACCTGTTGGAGCATTAATATAAATTAAGCTTTGATCTTTAGTTGTTTGTAAGTGCGTATTAGAAATAGTAACAGGAAGTTGTCTTATATCAACCACACCATAACTATTAAGCTGTTTAAAGTTAACGCCTGTAATAGCACTTCCTGGTTGCATTATAACCACAGGACCTATAAATTGACCTGATTTAAT
This sequence comes from uncultured Francisellaceae bacterium, assembly GCA_905612315.1. Taxonomy (GTDB): domain Bacteria; phylum Pseudomonadota; class Gammaproteobacteria; order Francisellales; family CACEW01; genus CAJQSL01. Next base: position 10,443 of record CAJQSL010000101.1, on the reverse strand, counting down.
ATCAGACACAATCCAAGGACCATGTTTGCCGCCATTAACCGGATTAAAAGTAGTTAACGTAGTATTGCCTGATAAAACTAATGGCTTATCAATAGAATAAGTCCCAGGAGTTAATACGACTCTAACACTTCGCTTGATATTGTGCGCTTTATTAACCGCCAAAACCAAATCTTTTGTATTAGTAGCACCTAGAACTAATGTTTCATCAACTGGTACTATAGGCTTTGATCCAACAACCGAAACACCTTTAGATTCAAAAAAGCTCGAAAAGCTATTAGACTTACTATTTCCAGAACAAGCAGCTAAAGAGCTACATAGTGCGACAACTGCCGAAATTTTTAATATTGCAAACTTTCTCATTTTATTAACCTCAAAAAATTAAAACAAAACTTACTTTTCATATCATATACTAGATAAATAGTAAGAAATTAGCTACTTATACTATCAATTAAGCCGCTAGGCATCTAGGTTCCTACAAGTTTTCGGCTTTAAAACTGTTACTATTATAACTTTAAATCAGCTCAAGATTAGCTTTTGCTCTTACTTTAGATTGTTACATTTTATAGTTTTTTACAAATCGATATGTGCTGCGCACAAGATTGCCTCAATGCAGTCAGCTGCGATATGGTTTTGTCTCTTGATTTGGCTTAGTTTGGTTTAGTTTGATTTAACAAATACTTAAATTTTCTAGTGCTATACCTTTTAAAAAAAAGTAGAATATGCCTAAAACAAACAAAAATAAGTGGTTATAAAATTGTCAGCTCAACTTTCGAATCAGCTATTAGATCAACAACAAATTCAAGGCATTAACCCAAACTCTGTCACAAGATCATCCTCTTTTTGGCTATGGCAGGCTATACAATCTAATATAACCATACTTAATAAACTAACATTTTGTGCAGATGTAACTTTTCCAAATATAATAGAGTCACAACAAGCATCTAAAGATCATGCTATCGAGCGAGTTATTTCTATATCACCTATCCCAACTTATGACTTAGATCATTTGCCAGAGCCCCCTATAGACTCTATAGCAATATCAAATGAGCTGGCTTTATCAGTTCGAGCAAGTTTTTGGCTATTTACATTAGCTAGTTCTGACATTAGCCCAGAGCAAATTAATGCTATGACCCAAATATTTAAAGACTATTTTTACACTGGCATTAGTAATTTAACAGAAGAGCCAGAGCAAAACTTACCAGTATCTTATCAAGAAAAAGATATGCGCAATAAGCTTAGCAGCTTCAGGAAAAACCTTATAGAGCTACTTACTCCTGAACAACTTAGAGAATTTAAACAAAACGAAAGTAACTTTGTAGCACAAGACTCAGGCTTATTAGGCGTATTTAGTAAAACCCCAATTCGAACCCATATATCCGAAAATCTAACTAAAGAATCAGAAGATTCTCTTCGAACTCAACATATAAGATACTCAATTGAGTCTGCGCCGATATTCTCTCTTCGTCCCACACAAAGAGTGAGGCCAATTTCATCTGAGCAAGGATCTGATAATATCCCAAGAAATGCCTATAAAGACACCATTAGCTGCCAAGTTAGACACCAATTTATGCCTCAAGAGAATATAAGCGCAAACCCAATTTATGATGCGCAAAATAATCAACAAGCCTATAACTCTATAATCTCTCAAACCCCACCCCCTAGTGACCTTGGGTTTACCAAACAAGAGAGTTTTCACCAGGCTATAATTCAGCAGCAATTAATATCTTCAGCTAATGATGACCCAAAGCTTGATATCCAAAACCAAGCCAAATTATTTTCCTGGGCAATTAAAAATAATCTTAAACTTGGTATAACTATAGCTTCTAAAGATAAAGCGCTATTTCTAGCAGCCTTAGCTACTATAGAAAATTATCCTTCACTGATTTATTGTAAAAGTGGTAAAGATAGAACAGCTGTAACTGCAATCCTTATCCAAGCCATGATAAAAACTTATGCTGAAACTGGCACATTGATTGACCCAGAAGAGCCTTTATTTGAAGCCACGCTACTAGACCCTAGCCAACATAAACAATTAGATTTAGTTTATTTTAGATCTGCCTGCGGCCTTAATGATGCGCAAATACAAACATTAACATCGACTATCAATACAGACCCTACGAACACTCCAACTCACTTTATTAACCTTTGTGACACTAATTTATTATCTGGAGATTTTCGTTATGCAAGATTATCTTGGGATCTTTTAGCTAGAACGCTAAAAAAGCAAGGCCCAGATGATAATAAAATTAGCTTACACCTTCACTCGCTACAAAGACAAACTCCAACCCAAAGATTTCTAGATTATTTATACAGAAAATTAACTTGGCATAATAATTATAAGCGGCTTAATAATACTTATAATTTTTTAGTCCGTGATTTTTTATTTTCTATTTTCCAAATTGGCACCCTAACAACTATTGGCAGCGCTAAACTATCTGCTGCCGCAGCAATTTTTATCATTACATCCCCGTATTGTTTAGCATTTAAACCTCTTAAAAATTGCCTAAAAAAATGCTCTAGCAATCAAGCTTTAGCACACGAGCCGCAAGAGCCTGCAGAAAAACCCGCTATTCTTAAAAACGTTAATACCATTGTTAAATCAGGTCATCATGATTTTATATCTGGCTGGCTAGGCGGCACTTTAGGATGCTTTAGCCTAATGAATATGAATGATATAATCTTATTATCTTTTTTAAATCTTAAACAATCTGTTGTTCCTAAAAACATGCAATCATCCTTTTGCTTTAGACCCTGGGGTGGGTGGAGATTTGCCAGTGCAAATCGAATGCATTTTAACTAAATTTCTAACCCTAAGTAAAAAAATTGAATAAATTTCAAAAAAAACCTTTCATGGTTTATTATTATAAAGAGATATAGACAAAACATTGCCAAACTTAAGAATACCCTAAATCACTCAATGAGCGTTGATCATCACTCCAGTTTTCCTTAACCCTAACCCAAAGCTGCAAGTAAACTTTTTGTCCTATTAATTTTTCGATATCCAATCTGGCTTTAGAGCCAACATCTTTTAACCTCAAACCACCCTTGCCTATAACCATCTGCTTATGAGATGGCTTGGAAACATATATATTAGCTGAGATATCAACTCGCTTTTTAACTTGCTCAAAGTGGATAAGATCAACCGTAAGCCCATAAGGAAGCTCATCACCTAATAATCTAAATAACTTCTCCCGGATTATCTCTTGCACTAAAAACCTTTCTGATCTTGTAGTTAATGTGTCTTCTGGATAATAAAAATCAGACTTAGGCAAATATTTAGTTATCTCACGCTTTAACTCATCTATTCCATCTTTAGTTTTTGCACTAACTGGGATAACACTTGAGAATACATATGCCTCACTAATTTGTTGAATTAATGGTAATAGCTTTGTTTTATCTTTTACTAAATCGATCTTATTTATTACAGCTATTACCGGCACATTATCTTCACCATCTTCATCACCTTGCCCTGTTATCTTTGCAGCTTTTAGAGCTTCAATAATTTTAAGCTCTTTATCTCCCAACCTAGTTAATACTACCAATAAAACTTGCATGCCTGTTATAACTTCTAAGGCAGCTTTATTTAAGTATCTTGTCATGGCTGTTTTATCATCAAATGATATTCCAGGGGTATCTACAAAAACCATCTGGGTATCATCTTCTGTCAGAACTCCTATAATTTGATGCCTGGTTGTCGCAGGCTTTTTACAAGTTATACTTAGTTTCTGCCCTACTAAATCATTTAAAAGAGTTGATTTGCCAACATTAGGCCGCCCAATTATCCCGATATATCCGCATTTTTTATTTGCACTAACTTTATTTGCACTTTCTTTATTTGCACTTTCTTTATTTGCACTCTCTTTATCTGCACTTTCTTTATTTGCACTAATTTTAGAGTGCTCAGCTTTTTCAATATGTTCGTTTTTTTTATTTTGAGACATTATTTATTTTCCATAATTTTTAATAGTTTTTCCGCTGCAATTTGCTCAGCTATCTTTCTTGAGTTACCAGATGCATTTTCTTTAATAGATGAAGATTTATGCTCAATACTTACATAAAATACTTGATCAGGTGAGTTTCCTGTGACTTTAACTAATTTATATATTGGCAACTCCATAGCATTAGCTTGGCAATATTCTTGTAACCGGGTTTTTGGATCTTTTAAGCACTTTTCATCTAAATTATTTATAAGATCCTTAAACCAAGTTAAGACTGTTTTCTCGGTTTCTCGATAATCACTATCCAAATAAATAGCCCCAACTATAGCTTCAAGAGTATTTTCCAAAATAGACTGCCGACTTGAGCCACCAGATTTAAGCTCGCCCTTGCCTAATCTTAAATAATCACTTAAGCCAAAACCCTGCGCAATTTGCGCTAAAGTCTCACCTCTAACCATTCTGACTCTTAATTTAGTCAAGACTCCTTCATTGGCATCTTTAAACTTAAAATATAACTTATTTGAGATAATAGAATTTATAAGAGAATCCCCTAAAAATTCTAATCTCTCGTTATTTTCACTACCATATGATCTATGAGTTAGTGCTTGTAAGCATAATTTTTTGTCTTTGAATTTATATCCAATAATATTAAATAGCTTTTCCCACTGCTCAGGATTTAAATTATTTAGCATTAACATTAGATTTTAGCTTTAATTTGTTAACTGGAATAACTGGTTTAATTGATTTAGTTGGCTTAGTTGGCTTAGCTGGCTTAGCTGGCTTAGCTGGCTTAGTTGCATTTACTGGAGTCGCTTTATTATGATTGATTAAACTCCCGACTCTACCCCACCTAGGGCGGCTAGAGTTACTATCCCAACTCCACCAAACCATACTAGCTTTACCAACTAAATTTTTCTCAGGAACAAACCCCCAGTACCTGCTATCTTCACTATCATCTCTATCATCTCCCATCATAAAATATTCCCCTTTAGGAACGACTACATCTTTAAAGCTAGTCTCCGGGCGCCACGGGAAATTATAGATCTCATGCGAGATGCCATTTATCTTTGTGCTGTATTTTTCAACTTTTTGATTAATATCTCCTTTTAAATCAGGCTCATATACCGAACCCATAAATTTCTTGAGAAGCTCTTTGCCATTTATATATAACCTTTTATTAATATAAGAGATATGGTCTCCCGGAACGCCTATAACTCTTTTAATAAAATTCACATTCGGATTAACAGGATACCTAAAAACCGCGACATCGCCTCTTTTAGGCTCACCTGTTTCAATAATTTTATGATTCCAAAAAACAGGAAGCCTTACGCCATAGGAAAATTTATTAACAAATATAAAATCTCCTATTTTAAGAGTTGGAAGCATTGAGCCTGATGGGATTTTAAAAGGCTCAAACAAAAAACTTCTAATAATTAAAACTATTAAAAATACTGGGAATAAGGATCTAGCATATTCAGCGATAAAGCCTTGTTTGTATTCATCTTCTTTACCTTTATTAGCTCCTGAAAATTTCTTTTTTAAAATATTATCTGTAAAGATAATAATTAATGCTGCGATAGTTAAAACAACTAAAATAATTTCAAAATAACTTCCTATAAAAGACATAAATAATAACTCCTATTTATCTTTATCAGTTTTAAGGATAGCTAAGAATGCCTCTTGCGGCACCTCAACTGAACCAATTTGTTTCATACGTTTTTTACCAGCTTTTTGCTTTTCTAATAATTTGCGCTTACGCGAAATATCACCGCCATAACATTTAGCAGTAACGTTTTTGCGCAGAGCCTTAACGTTTGATCTGGCAATAATTTTACTGCCAATAGTCGCCTGAATTGCAACGTCAAACATTTGCCTTGGGATAAGCTCTTTTAATTTAGAAACTAAAGATCTACCTTTAGATTCTGCCTGCTCCCTATGGACTATTAAAGCTAACGAGTCTACTAAATCGCCATTAATTAATACATCTAACTTAACCACATTTGACTCTTCATACCTATCAAAATGATAATCTAATGATGCATACCCTCGAGAGCAAGATTTTAATCTGTCAAAAAAATCCAAAACTACCTCATTCATGGGGATATCATATACTAAAGATACTTGCTTACCCAGGTATTGCATCTGCTTTTGCACGCCGCGACGCTCGACACAAAGAGTAATAACCGGGCCCACATACTCTTGCGGCACCAAAATGGATGCTTTAACAACAGGCTCTCTTATTTCAGAAATTTTAGAAATATCGGGCAAATTACTTGGATTATCAACTAATATAACTTCATCTGATTTAGTTAAAACTTCATAAATTACTGTAGGTGCTGATGATATTAAATCAAGCGAATACTCACGCTCCAATCTTTCTTGGACAATCTCCATGTGCAACATACCCAAAAAGCCAATCCTAAAGCCAAAACCTAAAGCTTGGGATGACTCAGGCTCATAACTTAAAGAAGCATCGTTTAAAGATAGTTTTTCTAAAGCTTCTCGAAAAGATTCAAAATCATCTGAGCTTATCGGAAATAACCCTGCATAAACCTGTGGCTTAACCTTTTTAAAGCCAGGTAATGCAGACCCTGCTTGCACTTTTGGCTTAACATGCGTAATAGTATCTCCAACCGGTGCTCCGTGAATTTCTTTAATTCCGGCTACTACAAAGCCAACTTCGCCTGCTTTTAAAAAATCAAGCTTATGTCTTTTAGGAGTAAATATACCAACTTGATCCACCTGATGCGCCATTTTTTGTGACATCATTTGAATCTTATCATTAGTATATAAAGCACCATTTATAACGCGAACTAAAGATACAACCCCCAAATAGGAATCAAACCAAGAATCTATAATTAAAGCTTGTAATGGTGCATTTGGGTCACCTTTTGGTGCTGGAATATCTTTTACTAAAACTTCTAGAGCTTGATCGATATTTAGACCTGTTTTTGCGCTAACGCAAGTTGCTCCAACAGCCTCGACTCCAATAATCTCTTCAATCTCTTCAATGACACTGTCTGGATCAGCCTGCGGTAAATCAATTTTATTTAGAACAGGTATAACTTCTAAACCTAAATCAATCGCCGTATAACAATTTGCAACAGTTTGAGCCTCTACACCCTGTGCTGCATCCACAACTAATAAAGCTCCCTCACAAGCAGCAAGAGACCTTGATACTTCATAAGAGAAATCTACATGCCCAGGAGTATCAATAAAATTAAGCTGATAAGTCTCACCGTTTTGGGCTTTATAATTAAGAGTTACACTTTGAGCTTTTATAGTTATGCCACGCTCACGCTCAATATCCATAGAATCTAGAACTTGAGATTCCATTTCTCTTTCGGATAGACCACCGCAATGTCTTATAAAACAATCTGACAAAGTAGATTTACCATGATCAATATGTGCAATAATAGAAAAATTGCGGATATTAGCCATATAATCTGGAAGAATATTTTTATCTTGATTATCACTCATAAATTTAGATTACACTTATTTCTCATGCTGCTAATAATAACTGATATACAGCCAATTAGCCACCTATCTTACTTACAAACCTGGCTAACAACTGACCTATCCCTATCAGATAAAAACTCACACATATCCTTTAATACACAAACGGGTATTTGTATTATTTTATTTTGCAGCTTCGCGATAGATTCTTGCTCCCAACGGATAGCTTTAACTTTATAGTTTTGCGCTTCGAATAATAAATCCCTTTTAAGGTTCTGCATTCTTTCAACCCCCATGGTGCATCCTATCCTTTGATAATACCCAGATCTCCTATTAATAATACTTAATGGCAAATAATTAGATCTGCCCGGCGGTGCAATATCCAGGCTAGCTCCAGATTTCACTAAAGACAAAGAGGTTTTGATATTAGCATTAAGTACAGCACAAATAAGAGGAGTTCGGCCTATTCCATCAGTTATATCTAAAGATAAACCAGTTCTTGAAATCCATTTTATATTAGAAAAATTATTATAAAAACCAGGAGAAACCCTAATTTCATCGCCACTTAATAAATGAATCAAACTAGCCCCGAATGAGCTTTTATGCTGCCATAACTCAAGAGTATTTGGTAAATTTTTAATATGGTTCCATAAAATAGGAATTAAATATTTTCTAATTTTATTTTGCGTTGAAATAAATATACAAGCCAGATGCACCGGTGAATACCCATAAGAATCAAGACAAGTTAGATTTATTTTATATTTAAGTAAAATATTCAAATATCCCAACAAATTATTTATAGATAAACTTTCCGCTATTTTCACCAAATGATGCAATAGATTACGCGAATCCATATCTAACCTATTAATATTTATTTTATCTTTATCTAATAATAACTTAAGAAAAAAAGGATGATAGTCTTGAAAAAAAATAGCATAAGCTAATCTTCCCGTGTTTATTCTATGCGCCAACCCATCTAAACCTAATAAACTTTCTAAATGCAAACTAGCCACTTATGCCCTCAAATTTTAAAATTCAAAATTGTTTTCTCACTCTCAAAATATTATACTAAAATATGATAAAATTCCCCAAAAAGTTATGGAGAGCACATGCTAACAAATACATCGCAGCCACAAGCTTCTACATCAATCTTAAAACAAAAACTAAAAGACTCACTGCAGTGCGTCGGAATAAATTTACCAGAAAATTCTACTATCTATCATAATTTATCATACTCTGAGTTATTTGAGCATGAAACATCCTTCAATCTACCCGAAAACGAACGCGCACATAATACAAATTTAAATGCTGCCACTATAGATACTGGCAAATATACAGGCAGATCCCCCAATGACAAATACATAGTCAAACACCCAGATAGCCAAAATAATATCTGGTGGAAACATGATGACCCCAAATCTGATAACAAAGCTATAGATCACACCACCTGGGAGCATCTCAAAGCTATAAGCACTCAACAGCTTAGCAATAAAAAATTATATGTTATGGATGGTTACTGTGGCTATAACCTAAAAACTCGCCTTAAAGTAAGATTAATTACTGAAGTTGCCTGGCAGGCGCACTTTTTCAAAAATATGTTTATAAGACCTGAGCCTTCTGAGCTTGAAGATTTCACGCCAGATTGGACTATCCTAAATTCTTGTAAAGCTAAGTGCACGGATTATAAAAAATATAATCTAAACAGCGAAACTTTTGTGGCTTTTAATATTGAAGACAAAATGACGGTAATTGGCGGCACTTGGTATGGCGGTGAGATAAAAAAAGGCATCTTTTCTATCATGAACTACTTTTTACCTCTTCAAGGTATTGGCGCTTTTCACTGTGCAGCCAATCAAGGTGAAGCTGGCGACACCGCTTTATTTTTTGGTTTATCTGGCACAGGGAAAACTACTTTATCAACCGACCCACACAGATTACTAATTGGGGACGATGAGCATGGCTGGGATGAGCAAGGCGTATTTAACTTTGAAGGCGGCTGTTATGCTAAAACCGTTGATTTATCAATTGAAACTGAGCCGGATATCTATAATGCTATAAGACGTGATGCCTTACTTGAAAATATAGTTATGGATGATAAAGGCGATATAGATTTTAGCGACACTTCAAAAACATCTAACGCACGGGTATCTTATCCAATTGAGCATATTGAAAGAAGAGTTACCTGTGGCTCTGGCACTCACCCAAATAAAGTTATATTTCTAACTTGTGATGCATTTGGCGTGTTACCTCCTGTATCTAAACTTAATCTAGAACAAGCTATGGAGCAGTTTTTGGCAGGATATACAGCTAAAATTGCTGGAACTGAACTTGGAATCACCGAACCACAAGCTACATTTTCTAGTTGCTTTGGTAAACCTTTTTTACTTTGTCATCCTAAGAAATATGCCAAGATTTTAGGATCAAAAATCAAAGAGCATAATGCTGAGGCATATTTAGTAAATACTGGCTGGTCTGGTGGGCCATATGGTGTTGGGAAAAGAATATCTATTAAAGATACTAGGGCTATTATAGATGCTATTTTAAATGATGATGTTGAAAAAGCTCAATGTGTTAATTTCGCAGGTTTTAATTTTGAAATACCGACTAGTTTGCCTGGGGTTAATAGTAATATTTTAGATCCTAGAAATACTTGGGAAGATAAAGATAAATATGATAAGGCTCGGGAAGATTTATTAGAGTTATTTGCTAATAATGCTGCAGATGGGTTGCCCCCATCCTAACCTTCCCCCACAGGGGAAGGGACTATCAAACAAAAAGGGACAACTCCTTCCCCCACAGGGGAAGGGACTATCAAACAAAAAGGGACAACTCCTTCCCCCACAGGGGAAGGGACTATCAAACAAAAAGGGACAACTCCTTCCCCCACAGGGGAAGGGACTATCAAACAAAAAGGGACAACTCCTTCCCCCACAGGGGAAGGTTGGGATGGGGGCAGCCAAACTGCAATACCTCTCCTACAACCTATGAATATCAAAACCAACATCACCTTCAAAATTATCCTTAAACTTTAATAATAAATCATCCATTT
>CAJQSL010000100.1 GCA_905612315.1 uncultured Francisellaceae bacterium | reverse complement strand
CCTTTGTTTTTACTACGTGCTAATCCATGCACTAGTTTTGCAGTTAATATACTTCCTGTTGCACCTAACGGATGCCCAAGTGCAATTGCACCACCATTAGGGTTTAATCTTTTATCAGCACTATCCCACCCTAAGTCTTGACACACAGCCAAGGCTTGCGCACTAAAAGCTTCATTAAGCTCGATCCAGTTAAGATCTTTATCCTTAATTCCAACTTGCTTTAAAACTTTAGGCACCGCACAAACTGGCCCTAATCCCATAACATCAGGTGCAACTCCTGCTAGCTGATATCCGCAAAATCTTGCAAGCGGGGTAATATTATGCTTTTTAATAAACTTCTCACTAGCTAAAATACACACACTCGCCCCATCACTCACCTGCGAGCTATTTCCCGCGGTGACACTGCCACCAATGTTTTCAGCTGCAAAAGATGTTTTGAGTTTAGATAATTTACTTACACTAGTATCTTTTCTTGGGCCTTCATCACTCACAGCACCAAAAACCTCACAGATTTGTGATTTAAATAACTTCTTATTATTTGCTTTTAAAGCTTTTTGATGGCTGTTATACGCAAACTCATCCTGCTCTTTACGAGATATTTTATATTTTGCAGCTAGATTTTCTGCCGTAACACCCATTCCATAAGATAAAGATTTAATATCAGCATCACTTTTTTCTAAAAATAATTTAGGGTTTGGTCTTGGGGTATTACCTACCATCGGGATAGCACTCATACTCTCAACTCCACCTGCGATAATTAAATCACAACTGCCAGCTGCTATGCTATGAGCACCCTGGGCAATACTTTGTAAGCCTGATGCACAAAATCTATTTAGTGTCATAGAAGGCACAGCACTTGGCAAACCGGCTAATAGACTTGCCATTCTTGCAATATTTAATCCTTGCATTCCCTCTGGCATTGCACAACCCATTATTACATCTTCACTAAAGTTTTTTAAATCTAGTTTGTGCTTTTTGCTCGCCTTTAATATGGTTTTATTTAAAACTTCAGCTAATAAATCATCTGGGCGTATTTTAGAGAAGCCTCCTTTAAAAGATCTACAAACTGCGGATCTTTGTATTTCTATGATATAAACTGGTTTTAATTTTGCCATTTTTGCCCCTTAATTTATGTCATTTTTTCACGAGATTGCGTCGACGTAGTCTCGCAACGACAGCGGTGGGTCATCCCCACAACTCTCACTACTAGCACTTCGCACGAGATTGCGTCGCTGTAGTCTCGCAACTACAGCGGTGGGTCATCCCCACAATCTCAGCGGTGGGTCATCCCCACAATCTCAGCGGCCGGTCTAATTTCTCAAAGGCCTACCGGTTTGTAATAAGTGCTCAATTCTATCTTGAGTTTTTCTATTGGATGCAAGCTCCAAAAATACTTCTCTTTCAGCTTTAAGAAAAACACTATTATCTACATATACTTTATTTAAATCAGACGCCCCCAAACTTAAATCATTCGCACAACAAATTACATCAGCTAATTTATTAGCAAGATATGCATCGTACTCACTAATTCTGCCACCACGTTGTAAATTCACTATCTGCATTGAAATAAGCGCTTTTAAATCTTTACCCATAATTTGTATTTTCTGCGGGCTTTCTGCTAAATAAGCTCCACCTTGCCATAAAAAATCTGCCATATCTGATGCTTGTTTTAGTAATAAATCAGGCTGCATAATTAAAAGATCTTTATCTTCTAAATAGCCTTTAGATTTAGCATCAATATTGCTATTAGATACTTTAGCTAAAGCTATGTTCTCAAAAACTTCTAATAATTTTTTTGAAGGATCAGATGAGTTACTAACTCTTCTTGCCATTTCCGTACAGCCACCTGCAGCCGGGATCAACCCAACTCCTACTTCAACTAAGCCGATAAAACTATTTTTAGCACTTACCACCCGATCACAATGTAATAATAACTCACACCCACCCCCAAAGGCATAACCTTGTACTGCAGCAACTACTGGCACAGATGAATATTTAAGGCGTAAAAAAGTATTTTGAAAGTTTTGCAAAATTGGATCGGCAGCCTCTGCCCCTTCTAATAAAAATGCTTCAGCCAAACTTGTTAAATCAGCCCCGGCGCTAAAATGTGCCACCTGATCCTGATAAATAATTAATGATTTTTGCTCTTTTATAGCCTGATCTAAGGCCAAATTTAAACCATCTAAAACCTCAGGAGTTAAAGTTGCCATTTTGGTATTAAAAGAGATAACCAAATTATTTTTGTATTTATAAATCCTGTAATCTAG
>CAJQSL010000099.1 GCA_905612315.1 uncultured Francisellaceae bacterium | reverse complement strand
TCTATCAAAATTTTATACAAAAAGTTATTTCTTAAGTTGACGACTATGCTCCAAACGATAACTAGCTAAATACTTGGGTCCACCAAAAAATAATGCTAAAATCTTAACCTATTAAAAACTCATCTTTAATTCTAAATAATTTAAGGCGATATCATGACAAAACATTTCCATGAACTAAGTAGTATTGATACTTTCGATCCAGAACTTTTTCAGGCGATAGAAAATGAGAAAAAACGTCAGGAAGATCAAATTGAGCTAATTGCCTCTGAAAACTACGCGAGCTTAAATGTCATGGCAGCACAAGGTTCAGTATTAACCAATAAATATGCCGAAGGATATCCTGGGAAAAGATATTACGGCGGCTGTGAATTTGTAGATGTTGCTGAAAACCTTGCAATTGATCGAATTAAAAAATTATTTGACGCTGATTATGCCAATGTTCAGCCGCACTCAGGCTCACAAGCTAATGCCGCGGCGATGCTTGCATTAATGCAGCCTGGCGATACTTTTCTAGGAATGGATCTAAGCGCCGGTGGGCACTTAACTCATGGATGCCCAGTAAACTTTTCTGGCAAACTATTTAATGCTGTTACTTATGGTTTAAATCCAGAAACTCAAAAAATAGATTATGATCAAGTAGCTCAACTTGCAAAAGAGCACAATCCAAAATTAATTATCGCAGGTTATTCTGCGTACTCACAAAAAATTGATTGGGCAAAATTTAGAGAAATTGCAGATTCTGTTGGCGCTTACTTAATGGTTGATATGGCACACTTTGCAGGTTTAGTTGCAGCAGGCTTGCATCCAAACCCCGTGCCTTTCGCTGATGTAGTAACATCTACTACTCACAAAACTCTACGAGGCCCACGAGGCGGGATAATCTTAGCCAAAGCAAACCCTGATCTTGAGAAAAAATTCAAATCATTAGTTTTCCCCGGCACTCAAGGTGGCCCATTAATGCATGTAATTGCGGCGAAGGCAATTGCATTTAAAGAAGCGCTAGATCCAAAATTTAAAGAATACCAACAACAAGTTTTATTAAATGCTAAAACCATGGCTGAAACTTTAATTTCTAGAGGCTATGATATTGTCTCAGGTGGCACTGAAAACCATTTAATATTAGTTGATCTAAGTGCAAAAAACATAACTGGAAAAGATGCTGAGCATGCACTAGAAGAAGCAAACATAACCACTAATAAAAACAGCATCCCGAATGATCCGCAATCTCCATTTGTAACAAGTGGAATTAGAATTGGCTCCCCTGCGATCACAACGCGAGGCTTCAAAGAAGAGCAAGCGGCTCAAGTTGCTAACTGGATCGCCGATGTTATAGATAATATGAATGACTCTAATAATCTTGCCAATATCAAAAAACAAGTATTAGATTTATGTGCAAAATTCCCAGTATATTCGTAAAATATATCCAAAATAATAATAAGATATAGGAAAAACAATGCACTGCCCATATTGTGATTTTGATGCAACTAAAGTTTTAGATTCAAGAATATCATCAAATGATCAAACTGAAATTAAGCGCCGGCGCTTATGCCCAAAATGTAATACTAGATTTACAACTCATGAGCGCCCCGAGTTACAACTTCCGCGCGTTGTCAAAAATAATGGGCAAAGGGTTGCATTTGATATTAATAAAATCAAACAAGGAATGTTAAGAGCACTAGAAAAACGCCCGGTAAGCATGAATCAAGTTGATGATAAAATAAAAAGTATTACTAAAACCTGCCTTGCAAAAGGCTCCAAAGAAATATCTACAGAGTCTTTAGGAAAACTTGTTATGGCTGCTCTAAGAGAGCTTGACCATGTTGCATATGTAAGATTTGCATCTGTACATTTACGCTTTGAGGATCTAGATGCTTTTGGCAAAGTTGTTGATCAACTTATTGACTAACAAGATCTTGAGCATAATCTTGTTTGCTAAAATACGGCGCTATAAAAACTCCTAATTCATAAAATAACCAAATTGGAACTGCTAATAAAAATTGAGAAATAATATCTGGCGGGGTAAATATCATGCCAATAATAAATGCTAAAACTATCACATAAGGACGCTGATGTTTTAATAAATTAACACTGCACCAACCAAAGCCTGCTAGCATACAAATAATAATTGGGATCTCAAAAGATAAACCGAAAGATAAACTCAAACTTATAACAAATGCTAAATATGAGCTGATATCTGGCATAAATTTAACACCATGCGGCGCAATTTTTATAAACAATTCAAATACTAAAGGCAAGATGAACATAAAGCAAAAAACAACTGCGCCATAAAATAAACTTAAACTTAATAGCATTAATTTAATAATTTTTGTTCGCGTTAAATTATTTACATCTTTTGATAAGAATCTCCATAACTGATACAAAAAAGCTGGCATACTTACAAACAAACTAAACAGTGCTGCCAGTCTAATAGGAATTATTGCAGGAGCTGCAATTTTAGTTGCTATTAGATTTTGACCTTTGGGAAGTAAATTTAAAATAGGATTTATTAGAAAATTTAAAGTATCTGTCCTAAAAAATAGAGTTATTACAAAAGCAATTAGCCATATGCTTAGAAACCATAATAATCTTTTTCTAATTTCTAAAAATAAGGCTAAATAATTTTTAGAGCCTGGCAATATTTTGGGCCCGGTAAATAATAATATACAAATAAAAACAACTGCCCATTCCAAAAAACTCAAAGCCAACCCCATAAAAAATGTTATATTTTATATGGTAGGTCAGCCATGTTAATTTCGCCACGAAAAATCTTACCCGCCTTCTGCAAAAACATATCATAGTATCAGCCCCGGGTAGGAGATTGCCGCGTCGGCTAAAAGCCTCCTCGCAAAGACTTCCATTTTGTCGTTGCGAGCGAGCGATAGCGAGTGTGGCAATCTGCTGCCAATTGCAACGAATTAGTTGACCTGCACAGCAACGACGGCGATTGGTGTTTTAAATTGGTTTGTCTACAAAACCCCAGGCTCATCCAGTTGCTCGAATGCTCGGGAATGATCACCCCCGCCTCCCTCAACTCCAACTCCATGGAACGACATCGCCTCTGCACTTCCTTTTCTTTTAAAAAATGGAAACGATGTCGATCCGGTAGTTTTCGTCTTGGATTTTTTAGATTTTTTAGACTTTTTAGACTTTTTAGGTTTTGCTAAAGCATGTTTCTCTAACTCGGATTGCACGTATTCAATTACCTCAGGCTTCTTCGACTCCTTTGCTGCAGCCATAACCTTGGTCCCAGCAATACTTATAATTTCTAAATTCGCACCCCAAGATATTAGCGTCTGGCATATCTCTAAATGGCCACAAGATGCGGCATGCAACAGCGCACTCTGGCCCGCATTATCTAAACTATCAGCGTCAATTCCTTGGTTTAACAAATATCTCACCACCTTCTCATGCCCACCTCTAACAGCATATAGCAAAGCATTTTTCCCGGTGGAATCCGGTGTATCTAAATGGCCTCCAGCCTCTTCCAAAAATTTTATGGAATCTAATCTCCCCATAGATGCAGCACACATAATAGCACTCTGGCCGCGCTTATTTCTTTTATTAACGCCTGCCTTATTAGCAACCAAATACCCCAAAGCAGCCATTTTGCCATAACCTGCTGCTATTGTAACTGGAGAATGATACCTCCCACTTCTATTTATCCACTCACCTAACGTCCTAGGGGGAAATTTAGCTTTACAAGTTTCAATTAAAAAAGTTAGAAGCTTTTGATCTGACAAGGCTGAAACATATACCAATAGACTATTAGCCTGGCCATCTACCTCACAAAGCATAGGCAGTTTCCTTGCTAAGAAATAACTTCCCACCGCCGCTGCGGCAATCCTTTCTTTTTGGCCTTGCAAGAACTCACGCTCGGCCACCATCTCATTAATAAAAAATTCTACTTTCTTGAATAATTCAGCTTGAATCTCCGGAGTATAATCATAATCATCTTTATCAACAGCTTTGTTATATTGCTCTTTTACTAAATTAAATACTGGCGACATATATCTATTTAACTCAGGCATTATTATAACTCCTCAAAACAAAATATTATTACAATTTTTATATCAAAATAAACATCAAGTTTATATTCATAATATACATATTACCAAGGATTTTCATAACCCAATGAAATATAGCAAGTTTATATCATCTATTATTAGTGATTTTTAATAATTGCCTTAATTTTAAAAAGCTGATATTCTGATAGTGATAATAATAATGATAATAAT
The DNA here is from genome assembly GCA_905612315.1 of uncultured Francisellaceae bacterium. GTDB lineage: Bacteria > Pseudomonadota > Gammaproteobacteria > Francisellales > CACEW01 > CAJQSL01. Next base: position 24,276 of record CAJQSL010000099.1, on the reverse strand, counting down.
AATGATAATAACAACAGAAATTAGTTAAATTAATTAAAACTAAGTAACGAGGAGTGATCATGAAAAAGGTAGCATTATTTGAAGCAGGCAAAAAGAAAAAGGCCCAAGAAAAAGGTAGACAACCTTTGTTTAGAAGGTCATATCTACATGCTGCGAAATTTGCTAATCAACAAAATGCCGAAACTCAAACTGTAGCTCGACCAAAACCATTTAATACTGAACAAAGGTTATCAAAAATGCCTTTCTTTGATCTTTCAAATGAAGAATTGGTTAAAACAGCTCCGAAAGAAGCTTCTAAAGTGGCTGAGGCTGAGGCTGAGGCTGGGTATTGCGCTGTAATGTAATTAATATAATTTTATTAATAAAAAGGCAGCTTCCTTTTTAAGGAAGGCTGCCTTTTTTGTTTGGAAAAGAGCCAGATTAATCACAAAAAATTTAAATAAAATCCCTTATAAACTCCAAACGCTTATCCATAACATACTTTTCCATAGCTTCACCCTTAACCCCAGATGCGGCAACAGCCTTAAGATCAACACTCTTCCACGCATTATCTAATTTTTTACTTAAACTAATTAAAAAATCCTGAATCTGATCTCCATGTAAAAAAGCAAATAATTCAATCAACCCTGAAAATAAATCAGCCTTGCGCCAATAATCCATTTTATTTAAAAAATCTAGCAATGCTTTGGCAAAGTGATTTTTTGAATCTTCGCTACTGCTATCTCTACTCTTCTCATATTTTATTAATAAGTGTTTATAAAGCAAATTAGATCTATAAAAAAATCTTAATATGGTTTGAAAACTCTTTGGCAACGGCAGGTTTGAGAATAAATTATCAAAGCTTATTTTTTGAGAAGCTTCTTTTAGATCAATAAAACAAGTATGGGCAAATAGACAGAATATAAGTTCTGGTGAATAGCTTAAATTTAAATTATTGAGCTTATTCTTAAAATTTTTAATTACCTTAAAATCAAATTTAGAATTATTAATTAAACTCTTATCTAAATCTAACTTAGGATCAAATAAAACATATAAAGCATTAACATCCTGTAAACTTATAAAAAAAGATTCTACAGAATCTTCACTCAATGCACGCGCGACTTCCTGCCAAACTCGAGGCGCACTTAGCTCATCCAACATGCCAGTTTCGACCATATTTAGCATTAACTCTTTGGTATCTTGATGAATTTTGAATCCTAAATTACTAAATCTTGCTAAAAATCTGCAAACTCTTAAAACTCTTAGAGGATCTTCGATAAACGCATCTGAAACATGATGTAAATATTTGTCTTTTAAATCTTTTAGGCCATTATATGGGTCAATAATATCCCCTGAATCAGCTTGAGCCATTGCATTAATTGTTAAATCTCGCCTTATCAAATCTTCTTCTAAAGTAATATCTGGGGTGAAATCACAAATAAAACCTTTATGCCCCGAGCCAACTTTGCGCTCTTTACGCGCTAGGGCATATTCTTCTTTGGTAATAGGATGTAAAAATACTGGGAACTCTTTGCCAACAGAACTAAAGCCCGCTTTAAGCATTTCATCTGCAGTTGCCCCAATTACTACCCAATCTAGGTCTTTACTTATATGCTCTATGCCAAGTAATTTATCGCGCAAGGCGCCGCCGACAAGATAGCAAGTTCCAGGGATTTGTGTTTTATTATTATTTGATTTTTGCATAATTATATTGTCATCGCATCTTCGATAATCTTTTTAACTATTGGGGCATATTGCTTAAATTCTTCATTAGGCATCTCATGCTTAACTAACCATTGATGTAACTTATTATCTTCACAAGCTAATAAATCTTCAAACTGGGCTTTATCGGCAGGACTTAGCTCATCATAATGGCGCTTAACAAAACCTTCTAATATAAGATCCAGCTCTAGCATACCTCGCCTGATTGCCCACTTTAATCTGCCTTTTTCCATCTAGTTTCCCCAAAATTGTTAAGTTAATATCATTATAAGGCACACTCCTAATCATGCACAAATCTTGTTATAATTTATTTATTTTTAAATTGGTTAACAAGTTTTTACTATGTCAAAAAAAGTATTATGCATCCTAGGCCCAACCGCATCAGGAAAAACGCAACTTGCCTTTGATTTATATGATTATTATAAAGAATCTTCTGTCTGTGATTTAATCAGCGTCGACTCGGCTATGATCTATAAGCATATGGATATAGGAACTGCCAAACCAACTGATGCCGAACTTAAAAAATACCCGCATGCATTGGTTAATATCAAAAACCCTGATGAAATTTACTCAGCCGGCGATTTTTACAATGATGCAAAAATAGAGATTAAAAAAAGTTTAGATAATAATAGAACCCCAATTCTAGTTGGTGGCACAATGATGTATTATAACTCTTTGTTTAAAGGACTTTCTGATCTACCCAAAAAAGATGATCAAATAAGAGAAAAAATAGAACTTGAAGCTAAACACACTAGCTGGGAACATCTCCATATAAAATTATCAAAAATAGATCCAACAGCCGCTAATAAAATAAATAAAAATGATACCCAAAGAATTACCCGCGCATTAGAAATCTATGAAATTACTGGCAAAGGCATCTCTCATTTTTGGGAGCAAGAATATAATCTTAATAAACAAGATGAAGATAAATTTGAGTATATAATTATAGGCTTAGATCTAGATCGAAAATTACTACATCAACGCATCGAACAACGCTTTGATATTATGCTAGAAAATAATTTTCTGGATGAAGTTAAAAAACTAATGCAAATAAAAAACTTAACTTGTGAATATCCAGCTATGAAAAGCGTAGGCTACAGACAAGCTTGGAATTATTTATCTAGTAAATTATCTAATAAAGATGATATTAGCTTTGATGAGTTTAAAGAAAGCGCCTTAGTTGCAACTAGAAGACTTGCAAAGCATCAATGCACCTGGATGCGATCATTCGCTAAATCAGATTATAATTTTAAAATATTTGATGTTACCAATGGAACACCTATCAAAATTATTAAAGAATATTTAATTGCCTTATTATTTTAATACTAGAATCCTGTCACTCAAACAAAGCTAAATATAATAAACAACTCCGGTCATAACCTTTGATTGCAACTTCATAATAGCCTTAAGAACTTTAGATAGCTCCTTGCCACCTTTTTCTTTTGCATCACTGGCATGACGCATCTCCTCTTCTTTCATAACTTCTACAATCTTTCTACTTCTTAAATCTTGTTTCGGCAAGCCTTTAGACCCAGCTCCATCTAAATGAGCTTCTAAATGCTGCATAACTTGGTTTTCAGTCTCCATAACGAAACCTAAACTTAACTCATCACTTACTCTAGCGGCAACTTGTCCTATTAAAAATGAATTAGCATACCAAATTATATCCAAATAACTACGTCTGCTATCAAGCTCTTTAATTCTTTGAGAGCACCAAGCTAGATGATCTTGCTCCTCATCAGCTGCCGCTAATAAGTGAGCTCTAGTCTCTTCTGACTTGGCAACACTTGCCTGCCCTCTATATAAAGCCTGCGCACATACTTCACCAGTTAAGTTAACACGCATTAATCTAGCAGCATGCTTTTTATCTTTAGCGCTCATCTCACCTGATTCAATATTTCCTGCTGGATTTGAGCGCGCAGATATATCAGATGCTAAAACGACAGTTCTAACAGCGTGATCCAACTCACCGATCAATCTATCAAAAAAAGAATACTGCCTACTCATAACTAATCTCCTATATATTGTTATTATAGCTTCAGCAGATACACAAATTATAAATTAATCATCATCCTCTAGAAAAGTACGCAAAACTTCAGATCTTGCAGGGTGACGCAATTTCCTTAAAGCTTTAGCCTCAATCTGACGAATACGCTCTCTTGTAACATCAAATTGCTTCCCGACCTCTTCAAGAGTGTGATCTGTATTCATATTTATACCAAATCTCATCCGTAAAACTTTAGCTTCTCTTGGAGAAAGAGACTCTAAAATACCATTAGTTGCATTCTTTAAGCTTTCAGTAGTTGCATTATCAATTGGAGATTTAATATTAGGATCTTCCACAAAATCTCCTAAGTGCGAATCACCATCTTCACCAACTTGTGCTTCCATAGATAATGGATCTTTAAAACCTAGAACCTTTGAAATCTTATCTTTATGGATGTCTGTCATTTTACTTAACTGCTCAGTACTAGGCTCTTTGCCATGTTCTTGCAAATACTGTCTTGAAATTCGATTAAGCTTATTTATAGTCTCAATCATATGTACAGGAATTCTGATAGTTCGAGCCTGATCAGCAATAGATCTTGTAATTGCCTGGCGAATCCACCAAGTAGCATAAGTTGAAAACTTATAACCTCTTCTATATTCAAATTTATCCACAGCCTTCATTAGGCCAATATTTCCTTCTTGAATTAGATCTAAGAATTGTAAACCTCTATTCGTATATTTTTTAGCAATAGAGATCACAAGCCTTAAGTTTGCTTCTATCATCTCTTTTTTAGCGCGTCTAGTTTTAGCTTCGCCAACAGATATTTGTCTATTCAAACTTTTAATTTCATTAACACTTATCCCAAAATCAGCAACTACTTGCTTCATTTTCCCCTGGGCATCTAATATCTCAGACCTAATAGCCTCAAGCTTACCAGATTTACCACTGCCATGCTTTTTATAAAAAGCATCAAACCAATCTAAATTTTCTTCATTACTAGGGAATGATTTAACAAAAACGCCGCGATTAATTTTTAATTTCTCAACGCAAGCATGAATTATGCGCTTCTCATGAAATCTCATGCCACTCAATGCAGTCCTGATCTCTTTTATTACTCTATTAAAAATAGGCGCCGATAACTTCAACTGCATGAATTTATCTTGCAACTTATCTAAAACCTTTTGCACTTTTGGACTATCAAAACCATTCTTCTCAACAACTTTTGCATATTCACTGTAATCTTCTCTAAGATGATCAAAATAAATCTTACATAACTCTGGGTCAGGGCCTGTATCTTCTACAGCAACGGAACCTTCTGAATCGCCACCTTCGCCACCTTGACTGCCTTCGCTAACCTCACCATCATCCCTTTCTAAGACAACGCCACCTACACCTTCACCCGCACCTTCATCTCTTTCTAAGACAACGCCACCTACACCTTCACCCGCACCTTCATCTCTTTCTAAGACAACGCCACCTACACCTTCAGCTTCACCCGCATCTTCATCTTCTGGAGGGGGAGGCAGGTCTTCTTCTAATCTCTTACTATCTGCCTCATTAAGCAAAGATCCAACTGAATCTTTTAAAGACTGAGCTTGCTCTTCATAGCTTGACGAAAAGCCTTTTACAATATCTGTCAAAGAATAGTCATACTCCTCCATATTTTCATATACATCTAAAATATACCCAATAACAGCACCTTGGCGTGAAATAGCCTCAATGACTTCTAGAGTTCCATGTTCAATTCTCTTCGCAATTTTAATCTCGCCCTCGCGAGTTAATAAATCAACTATTCCCATCTCACGCATATATCTGCGCACAGGATCATTTGATACTTCCTGATCAACTACCGCAATAGCAGCATCAACTCTTTCTTGTTGATCAATTTGGGCATCAGTTGCAGCTGTCTGTTCAAGATCATCTTCATCTTTTGCTGAAGCAACCTCGCCCTCAATCTTAAGGCCCATTTCCGTCAAGATGGTTTTGATATGCTCTATACGATCTTCAGATAAATCATTCGGCAAATTATCATATAATTCAGCCTGTGAAAGGCTACCTCCTCTTTTTTGCGCCAGCTCAATTAACTGGGCAATCTTTTCAACCTGATTATCCTTACCTCCAGAGGATTTATTACCCTTCTGGTGATTATCCAAATCACTTTTATTTTTACTCATAAAATCTAACCTAATCCAAATTTTATTAAAAACTTTTATATATAATTACAAAATTTTAACACGATATTCTCTAAAAATCACAAAAATGCTTGCGAAAAGTATCACAAAAACGTCATAAAATCCATCAAAAATAACCCTTTTAATTACATCTAATTTAATTTTAGCTTATGTTTCGCTAACAAACCCTTTAATCTATCTTTTTCATCTCTACTTAGAGATATCTTCTTACTCTTAACTATCAAACTATCAATAAACGATAACTGGTACTCTCGCTTAAAACGTTCAATTAAATCTAAAAACTCCGACCTTAGCTCTCCATGGCCCAAAGAATGGTCTATCATCGCCAATTCTGCAAGTCTTTTCTTGATTTTTTTATTAGAAAATTGCATCAAAATTTTATCAATACTTATACTAACAACAGGATTCGTATAATCTTGTTGCCTAGAATCATTTTTGCAATCTAATTGCTCCTTAAGCCAGATAATTATCTTGACTAAAACCCCACCTAAACCTTTTAGATCATCTAGCCTATCAATCCAACTTATATCAGATTCTAGCGCCAATTTTGGCTCAAAAAGAAGTAAAGATATTGCTCTATCTAAATAACTAAAAACATATTTAGACTCATCTTTTTGCTCTTTCTTAATTTTAGAACTAGAACCTCTAAGCAAAATAATCAACTGTTTTTCAATTTGATCTATAGATAATTGCGTATTTTGAGCTGCCATATCACAAAGAATAACTTTATAGCTGCCATCGGGCACTTGTAATAATAAAGGCAATAATTTATCTAATAATAAGGCCCGCCCGTCTGCAAAATTTAAATCAACATCGCAAGATAAATAATTAAATAATACCTCACTCAAAGGAATACTTTTATCTAATCTTGCAACAAAACCTGCTTTACCCTCACTTATAACAATCGAATCAGGATCTTCACCATCTGGTAAAAACAAAAAATTAACTTTAAACTTCCCACTCATCACAGGTAAACAAGCTAACAAAGCCCGCCAAGCTGCAGCTTTGCCAGCACGATCCCCATCAAAACAAAATATAATCTCATCTGTAACTTTTATAAGCTGTTTAATGTGATCAACTGAGGTAGATGTCCCTAAAGTTGCAACAGAATAATCTATGCCATATTGCGCCAAACCAATTACATCCATATAACCTTCAACCACACAAACCCTATTAATATCTCGTTTGTGCTGCAAAACCTCATACAGACCATATAATACCTTACTTTTTAGAAATAAAGCAGTCTCAGGTGAATTCAAATATTTGGGCTTGCCATCACCTGTAACAACCCTACCGCCAAAGCCAAGCACTCTGCCCCGTCGATCTCGAATAGGAAACATTAATCTGAATCTAAATCTGTCATAAACCTTATTTTGCTCATTTTTAATTAATAAACCTGCTTGAATTAGCATATCTTGCGTTATTATTAAGTCAGCGTTTTTATTATTTCGGGCAGATTTATTTGATTTATTGTTTCTTGAAGCTCTTACACTAAGAGTCTTGCCAACAAAGTTTTTTATAAGATTATCCCAAGTATCTCCAATCCATCCTAACTGATATCTTTTGGCTAAATCTCCACTTATGCCGCGATTTTTCAAATAATCTACGCAAACTTTGCCATCTTCTTGACGCAAATTCCAACTATAAAATCCTGCAATTTTATCTAATAAGGCAAATTGAATCTGGATATTATTTATATTTTGATCTAAATCTTTTCCTAAAAAACCAGAAGGACTAGAGCCAGAAAGATTAGGGCCAGAACTAGAAAAAGAGTTCTGAATAGCATCTTGTGAATACGCAACCTCTGGCAAACTCATGCCTAAATTTTCAGCTAAATCTTCTACGGATTCCATAAAAGTTAATTTATCATATTCCATCAAAAAATTAATCGCATTACCACCAGCTGAACAACCGAAACAATAATAAAACTGCTTAACCGGATTGATATTAAAAGATGGAGTTTTTTCATCATGAAAAGGGCAGCAGGCCAAATAGTTTTTGCCTCGCTTTTTAACACTAATTCTAGATGAGATTAAATCAACTAAATCCGACTTATCTAATAATTGATCAATAAAATCTTGTGGTATTTTACTAACCATAATTCACTCTTTACCCAATAAATTTTATATAAACTAGTTAAGCAGATAATTTGGCTTTCACCAGTTTTGATAACAATCCCATATCAGCCTTACCTTGACACTTAGGTTTTAAAACCCCCATAACCTGCCCCATCTGTTGCATGGAGTTTGCTCCTAGCTCTGAGATTACATCTTCTACTAATTTTTCTAATTCTTCTTCACTCATAGCTTCTGGCAAATATTTAGAGAATAAATCAATCTGCCTAGCTTCTTTTAGCGCTAATTCAGGACGATCCCCATTTTCAAACTGAGTTTTAGCTTCTTTGCCTTGTTTTACCATTTTAATGACGATCTCAATTACATGTTGGTCCGTGCACTCTATTCTTTCATCTATTTCTTTTTGCTTTATTTTGGCTATCAATAATCTAATAGCTTCTAGATTTTCCTTAGCCCTTGCGCGCATAAAATCTTTCATATCATCTGTAATTCTTTGTTTTAAATCACTCATATTAACTTCCTCAAAATATAAAAAAAATGGCACCAATCAAAAAATTGAAAGGCACCATCTTATAAAATTACTAAATATTATAATATTAACGAGAAGAAAGCCTTAATGGCCGCCCCCCACAGAAAAACGTTTTCGAGATAGTTCTTCTCGAAATAAACGCTTTTTGAGTCGTTTAACTGCAGCAGCTTTCATACGCTTACGCACAGAAGTTGGTTTTTCATAGTACTCCCGACGTCTCAGTTCAGCATAAATTCCGGATTTTTCACAAACCCGCTTAAAGCGTCTCAATGCAATATCGAACGGCTCACTGTCTCTAACGACAACGTTTGGCATCTTAAAATCACCTCGCTTAAAAATGCTTTGCCAAATTAATTTTTTATAAAATATAAATTACCCTACTGTAATTATCGCACGATACTAACCTGTTTGCAGGCAGGTTGCAAGTAAATTTAACATTCCTATTGAAAGCGCCCACGAAACACCATTGCATTCCGCTAGCTTTTCTGATATAAATGGCCTCTAAATGATATTTGTAACTACTATTTAACTAGATTCACACATAAACTGGAGTAAATTATGTCAAGAGTGTGCCAAGTAACGGGGAAGTCTCCCATGTCAGGAAACAACGTATCTCACGCGCATAACAAAACCAGACGTCGATTTTTGCCAAATCTACACGTACATCGCTTCTGGGTAGCGAGTGAAAACAGATATGTTAAATTAAAATTAAGCACAAAAGGCATGCGCATCATCGACAAACTTGGAATTGATGCTGTACTAAAAAAAGTACGCGCCAACGGCGAAAAAGTTTAAATATTAGAAATTTTTAGTAAATTAAGGGAAAACTAAGGGCAGCAAAATGGCTTCTAAATCTAAAGGCAAAGTAATGATTATCAAGCTGGAATCTACAGCTAAGACTGGTCATTTCTACGTAACCAAGAAAAACCGTATTAACACTCCAGATAAAATGGAGAAGATGAAGTACGATCCTGTCGTAAGAAAACACGTAAAATACGTCGAGAAGAAAATCAAATAATTCTTAAGTTCTGAATAAAGATGAACAGCGAAATCACAACCCCATGCATCGGCGTCTGTTCAACAATTTATGGAGACGACATTTGTCGCGGATGTCATCGATCTTTTAATGAGGTCATAGAATGGAACTCACTTAGCTTAGCAAAAAAAAATAGCATCCTAGATAGACTAAAAAAACTTCAGTCTAAACACTCTTCTAAGCACTTCTTTGTTTTCGACAAAGACTTACTAATAAATAAACTTAGTGAACTAAATATTCGCTCTATAAATATTCAAAATATTCAAAATATTAAAGATAATTACGACCTCATATCCTTGGCATATCAGTTAATCCGTCATGACACATCCAATATAACTTTAGAAAACTTAAAAAGCTTTGGAATATCTCTTAATAAAAATTCAGAAATTCCGCCTAATTCGTCTAAAGATAATCTAAGCAATATAATAACCAAAATTGATGAAGCAATATATAAAGACTCAGAACAAAACTTAGCCCAAGCCAATACAATAACAACCGGAGAGTAAATTGGAAAACAACCCAAATAAAATTAAAGAAAATACGCCAGAGCATCAACACAGATCATTCGAAAGCCAGTTAAGTGAGCTAGAAGAGCTAGTAAAAAATATGTCAAGCAGCCAACTTGATCTAGAAAAAGCTCTAAATATGTTTGAGCAAGGATCAAAGCTTAGCAAGAACTGCCAAGACTTATTAGCTAAAGCAGAGCAAAAAGTAAGATTAATTAGTGAATAATAACGATCCGAAATTATCTGAGGCTATAAAATCTGGCCAAGAGAATATAAACAACTTTCTAACTAGCTACTTTAAAGAGTTACAAAAATCTCAAACTTATTCAGGCCAAAGGCGCCTATGTGACGCCATGGAGTATAGCATCCTAAATGGCGGCAAAAGATTTAGAGCATTATTAGTCTACTGGAGTGGCTATGCTGTATCATTAGATACAAAACTGCTTAACTACATAGCTGGGGCAATGGAAATGGTGCACGCATTTTCTCTAGTCCATGATGATCTACCAGCTATGGATGATGATGACCTAAGGCGCGGCAAACCAACCTGCCATATAGCCTTTGACCAGGCTACTGCAATCCTTGCAGGCGATGCTCTTCTAAGCGAAGCCTTTGCCTTATTATGCAAAGCTCCAATTAATAATCACTTAAATTTATTAAATCTTATTCAATACTTTTCTAAATCAATTGGCCCTTATGGCATGGTGGCCGGGCAATCAATGGATATAGATCATAAAGATATAAAAGATATTGATGATTTAAATAAACTACATCAACTAAAAACCGGCGAGCTAATCCAAGCAAGCGCGCTAATGCCATTAATATTAGCCGGAACAAAAGAAGACTCCCCCTTATTTAAAGCCATATTTGAATACTCTCAGGCCCTAGGCATAGCCTTCCAAATAAAAGATGATTTGTTGGATTTGACAGGGGACCCAAAAACTTGCGGCAAAAACACCCAAAAAGACAGCTCTCAAAATAAAGTCACATATACAACCTTATTAAATCTAGACATGTGCTACCAAGAGCTTAACAAACAAACTCAAACAGCGTGTGAGGCTATAGATAATGCCATAGAACATATTAAGAATTTTGAAAATCATAAAAATTATGATCTAAATAGCTTTAATATGTTATCGATGCTAGCTAAATGGAATTTAGATAGGAATAATTAGCCCCGCAGCAACACGACTACAACCTCAGGTTATTTATTAGAAAAAACCACTTCAGTATCACTTTCAGCTAACAAATGTGGCCGCGGCTCTAACAAACCCCTCCATTTCTCATATACGCCCTTACTAGCAAAAACCACTATCTTCTTATGGCCTGAATAGTGAGACCACATTTGCTCAAAATCAGCTGGTTCTAATAAGTATGGAGATGGCGTCTTTGCCATCATATCGCCCCGAACAAAATCACTAGCCCAGTTATCCTGCGTATCCAAATCAACACTATCCCAGTCATATACCACATAAATGTTTCTATTTAAATAAATTGGCAAATCCTGATTATACTGCTCTAAATCAACCACTACTGTATTAGGAGTTATTTCATCTTTTACCGTATCTAACATCGGCAAAACAGTATCCCTATTAAAAGTTGGGGCCATATACACTAATGACAAATCAAATACTGCAATCATTATCATCCACACCCAAAGAGTTACTAAACGATTGCGCATTAATAATAATAAAGCGTTAACTATTACAGCTATGATAAAGACTACTCCAACAAAACCCATAACATGAGCAAATAATGGAAAATCAATAATCTTACTAGCAGCATGTTCTCCAATAAAACTATCTACATTCCAAAGAACAAAACCAAAAAATGCAAATAAAATTACATTTAACCATGAGAAAATATAGAACCTAATGCTTTTAATATACTTTGTAAAATATAACCCAAATAAAACCGCCATGGGCACCATAAGAGGCAAAATATAACCAACTATTTTAGAAGTTGGAATTGAAAAGAAAACAAATAATACTACTATCCATAACACCAAAAAGGCAACGACACCTTCTGGCTTGAAACACTCATATTCATTAACATAGCGCTTCTCCAGGCATGAGTTCATATATTCCCATGTTCGATAAATCCTCGGCCAGGCAGCAAGGGATAAAGTGGTCCAAGGAATCATTCCGATTATACAAATAGGCAAATAAAACCAAAATGGCATAGGATTATTATATGATTCCCCGACATATCTTCCTACTTGCTGAAAATAGAAAAAGTAATAAAAAAAGTGGGGGTTAATCTCCTGTGATGCAAAAACCCACGGCAAAACTATTGCAAAAAACACACATAAACCGATAGGCACTTGCATGTATTTAAGCAACACCCAGCGCTTAAATAAAATCACCCAAATGCCTATTATTAAAACCGGAAAGACAAATCCCATAAGCCCCTTAGTAAGGAAGGCTAACGCTGCAAATACATACATTAGAATCATGCAAGTATTGCGACTATATTTAAAATACCGTAACTTTAACCCTAGAATAAAAGCACCCATACTTGCACTAAACCAAATAGCAAATTGCAAATCCAAATTCGCATAATGAGATGCGCCAAAATATAGCGGCCCTAATAATAAGAATGCCGCGGCCAAAAGACCCGCCAATCGGGAGAAACAACTGCCTGCAATTACATATGCAATTACACAACCAAACATCCCAAAAATAGCCCCAGGCAAGCGAATTGCCCAAATAGTAACTCCGAACAAATGCATTGAGAAGGCTTCGATCCAATAATATAAAATAGGCTTATCTAAAAAAGGCGCCCCCAAAACTGCTGGGCTAAGCCAATGCCCTGTTGCTAGCATCTCCCTTGCGACCTCTGGATAACGCCCCTCATCTGGAACAAACAAAGGGTAAGAGCCTATTTTATATAATAAAAACGCAGCAGAAATAATTAATATTATTAAAATATCCAGCCACACATCCCTTTTAGGAAGTTCTATTATATTTTTTTTAAAATCGATATCATCTAGCATAATTAGTTTCTATATTTATTTTGAATTTATCTATTTTTACAAATCGGTACGTGCTTCGAACGAGATTGCTTCGACGTAGTCTCGCAACGACAACTATCGGTATTTTGATTTGTTTTGTCTATAATATAAAGTAATTCTGAATTATACAAAATTGATGCTAAATATGCCAAATACAAATACCAAATTAAAAGAAATATTACTTTGCGCAGATGACTACGCATTTAACCCAAATAATAGCCAAAGCATTAGAGAGCTAATACAAGATAAAAAAATTAATGCTACTAGCTGCATGAGCGACACTAAATACTGGCCACAAGAAGCTGAAAAGCTAAAAGAATTATTAAAAAATATCCCAAAAGAAAAGCAGCCATTAATAGGCCTACACTTTTCACTTACAGAGCCAACTATAAGCTCCAATTATATTAAATCTCTAGTTTCTTCAAAAAATACATCATTATTAGAATTATTAATTAGATCCAAATTAAAAATATTATCTAAGAAAAAGATATCTAAAAGCTTAGAGTATCAATTAAATAACTTTATTAAACACTTCGGCAAAAACCCAGATTTTATAGACGGGCACCAACATGTGCATCAGTTTCCAATAATAAGATCTGTGCTAATTAAATTTTGTAAAAAAAGAAATATAGAAACTCCTTTTTTTATTAGATCAACTTATCCTCTATATGGCTCACTAGATAAATTTAAAGAATTTATCATAAATTTAAGTGGCGCCAAAAAATTTAGAAAACTTCTGAAAAAAAATAATATCCTAACAAACAATGGTTTTGCAGGTTTATATAAAGAATCTGATAAAGATAAATCCAATAAAATAATCTCCGAGGCATATTTCAATTTCCTAGAAAACATTAATAATTTAGGTTTAATTATGTGCCACCCTGGCGGACTAACTGATAATATATCCAAAGAAACCGATCCAATATATCAAAGAAGAGTTTTGGAATATAATTATTTTAAAAGCAATAAATTCATATCTGATTTGAAAAACACAAACATCACAATATGTTCTGGTAAAAAATGGATAGAATCAATGCTAAAATCGCTGGAATAACAAAATTAACTACGCTATTCTGTAGCTTAAATTCATAAAAGAAAACTTTAGTTATGTCAGATTTAGAACAAAATACTATAATCATTGCCAGCAATAATAAAGGCAAGTTAATTGAATTTGAAGATGCTCTAGCAGGCACCTCTTGCCAGTTTATTCCTCAAGATGAATACTCTGTGCCCGAAGCCGAAGAAACTGGCTCAACCTTTGTGGAAAACGCCATTTTAAAAGCAAGAAATGCATGTATCCACTCCAATGTGCCAGCCATAGCTGATGATTCTGGCCTAGTAGTTCCGGCTATAAATGATGAGCCAGGAATTTATTCCGCAAGATATGCTGGAGAAAACAAATCATTCCCTAATAACATTGAAAAGCTATTACATGAGCTGAATGAAACCCCCCAAGAGCAAAGATACGCCTATTTTATTTGTGTATTAGCATACCTCAGGCACCCCGATGACCCAATTCCCATGATATTTCAGGGTATATGGGAAGGAGAAATAACCTTTGAGCCAAAAGGAGATAAAGGCTTCGGCTATGACCCGGTTTTTTATGTGCCAGAGCACCAGTGTACTGCAGCTCAACTTGAACTAGATATTAAAAATAAAATTTCTCACCGAGCTCAAGCATTAAATAACTTTAAAAGATTTCTAATACAATCTGAGAATTAGAAATCTAAACTTTAAAATAGGAAAATCAATATGAAAATTAATATATTAACCACAGCCCTAGCATGTGTATTAACTGCATCCTTCGGGCTTGCCAGCGCGCAAATCAAAACAAATACGCCTATAGAAAATAATAAAGTAACAAATCCGAGCTTAAAAAAAGCAACTATATCTAAGGCTACTGCGCAAAAAGATGCCCCCATAATCGTGACTCCTGAGAACTCTCACATAAAAATAAAACTAAAAGAAAACACTGGCTCAACTGGATATCAATGGTTCTTAGAAGATTATGACCATAACTTACTTGAGCTATACAAATATGAGTATGTCAAACCTGCTAAAATGATGCCTGGGGCTTCTGGAGAGGCAGTTTTTGATTTCTTAATTAAAAATGATTTCAAAAATGCGCCGCAAATAACTAGCATAAAATTCGCTACTGCTAGAACATGGGATTTGAGCAGTAGAGTTGTGAAAGAATATAAGGTGGTTTCTGTCGGAAGGTAATTCTACTTACGCAAATCCTTTAGCTGCTTTTTGTATTCATGCATAAAGCTTGAGTACTCCTGCTGCACCTTTTCATATTCTTGCATTTTATCTTCCTTAACTTTTGCAGTTTCAAGCTCAGAATTAAATATTAACCTAGAGTTGTCTCGTTGAGCCTCTTCATATTTTAAATATGCATCTGCTAATTTAGCCTGCTGCCGAAGAAGCTCATCTTGTAAAGACGCCACTACTTTTACAAGTTCATCATCTGATAAAAGCTCTTCTTTAAAATATTTATCTTTATCTAAACTCATTATAAAAACCTCAATTAAAGCGGCTTAATTTAATAACTGCCTCTTAATTATTGTGTGGATTCTACAGCAGTTTTTACTTAAATTCTAGTTTATTCACTTTAGTGCTTTGCTTAATAACTAAAGATATTTTACAATTCTTTAATCATATTATTAATAAACCAATACTTAAGCACTATTATGTTTTCATTTTTTAAAAGAAAGCCAAAAGAAAAACCTGAAGAAAAGAAAAAAGAAGAACCAATTAAGGCTAAAGAGCCTGTCAAAGCTAAAGAGCCTGCCAAGCCTAAAGAGCCTGTCAAAGCTAAAGAGCCTGTCAAAGCTAAAGAGCCTGTCAAAGCTAAAGAGCCTGCCAAGCCTAAAGAGCCTGCCAAGCCTAAAGAGCCTGTCAAAGCTAAAGAGCCTGTAAAAGCTAAAGAGCCTGCCAAGCCTAAAGAGCCTGCCAAAGCTAAAGAAAAACCTAAATTATCATTATTTGCAAAACTTAAAAAAACTATTCAAAAAACCAAATCCGCACTTGGGTCTTCAGTTGAAACTCTTTTGCTTGGAAAAAAACAAATAGATGAAGAAACTTTAGAAGAGCTTGAAACTATTTTATTACAGGCTGATGTAGGCTGGGATGTAACTGAAAACATTATTGAAAACATGACCCAAAAATCCTCAAGAGGCGAGCTAAAAGATACCGAAGCTCTACTTACAATGCTAAAAGAGGATTTATACCAAACACTTGTCCCTTGCGAAAAGCCTCTAGAAATACCAAAACAAGACTTACCTTTTGTTATTTTAATGATCGGGGTAAATGGAGCTGGCAAAACGACTGCGATTGGCAAATTGGCACATCACTTTCAACAACAAAACAAAAAAGTCATTCTTGCAGCTGGAGATACTTTTAGAGCTGCTGCTACCGAACAACTAAAGGCCTGGGGTGAACGCAATGATGTTCCCGTTATTGCCCAAAAGCAAGGAGCAGATAGTGCATCTGTAGTTTATGATGCCCTAGAGTCTGCAACGGCCAAAAAATATGATGTTTTACTAGTTGACACAGCCGGTAGACTACACACCAAAGAAAACCTTATGAAAGAAATGGAGAAAATAAAGCGCGTTCTACAAAAAAAAGACCCTAATGCCCCACATGAAGTAATGCTAGTTATTGATGCTACTAATGGGCAAAATGCTCTTAGCCAAGCTAAAGAATTTAATAGGTTGATGGGGATAACAGGTATTACCCTAACCAAACTAGATGGAACAGCAAAGGGCGGTATAATGTTCGCAATTGCTCAATCACTAGAACTTCCAATTAGATTTATCGGAGTTGGCGAACAAAAAGAAGATCTGCTCTCATTTGAAGCAAAACCATTTGTAGATGCTATTTTTGAATAATTGGTTTAAACAGGCCCATAATCAAGAAACCTTTTTGCTATAATCACTACAAACTCTAGCCATGCTATTTAAAATATAGCCTTTATTTCGAATAGATTTAATCAAGTTTTGATTACTTTTATCTTTTAATTTAGAACGCAAACGAGAAACTTGCACATCTACAACCCTGGAACACTCGACAGATAACTCAAGCTTCAAAGCTTTTGCAATATCTTCTCGAGTCAAAATCTGATTATGATGCTGAATAAATAAATTTAATAAAGCCATTTCATTTTTGGTTAAGCTCACATTTCTGCCGCTATCATTTTTTAAACAATTCAACTTAGGAATAAATAACCACTGCCCTAGTTTCACAGTATAATCTTGCTCAGGAGCCGAACCACCTTTTGCCCGCCGAAGTGACTCATCAAAATTTTCTTCCTCATCATGAATAGATAGTGAATCATCAATCTTATCCATTCTAATTCTACGAAAAAGTGATTTCATACTTGCTAATAAAACAGGAATACTAAAGGGCTTCTCTAAGTACATATCAGCCCCGGCCTCTAAACCCTGTACCATATTTAACTCGCCACTCATAGATGAAATTATAATAATAGGAGCGGATATCTTATCTCTTAGGCCCCGGCATACCTCAACACCATGATCATCATCTAAAAACAAATCTAGTAAAACCAAGTCAACCTTATGCTCCTCGATCAACTCAAACATCTCTTTTGCGCTAGTTGCTTCCAAAACTTTATAGTTTATCCTTTCTAAGGCAACCCTTACAAGATGTCGTACTGCACGCTCATCTTCAACTATAATGACGGTTCTTGCGGGTTTTTTATTGGCTTGTGACATCAGCTTAATCCTAATACCCAATTAAAATGCTATAAATATGTTAATATTTTTCGTAAAAAATAAAATATCTTTCCATATAGTGTATATTATAGTGTATTTCTTCGAAATATTATTATCTGTAATTTGTTAAACAGCAAAAATACAGCAAGATTATGCAAAATGCCATATTAAGAAAGAATAATAGAAATCGGAAAGCGATCAAAAATTAAATTGCACCCTTGCTAAATTTAATGTTATAATTAAACTATAATTAAATCTCCCGAAAAATAATTAATATGAAAAACATTGGTCGAAATAAAAGGTTGCCTAAAATTATTGCAGCAATTTTAATATCAGCTTTTGCTGGGGGTTTAACTAAAAAAATTTTGTTCCCATCTGATACAATTAACTCATTCGTAAATCATACTAAAGTTAAACAAAATGATTCACAGCATAATGTAGCTGCTAGTAACCACTCATTAATGGAAAAAGTGCGACAATTGTGTCCAAATTGCGAAAATCAAATTCAAATTCTTAATAAAATAATACAAGAAAACCCTGAGGCTATTGCAACCTTTAAAAAACATTTTAATAAATTAACAAAAGAAGATTTACAAAGTTTAGTCAAGAACTTTGATATGAAAATAGATATGGACTCAGCTAATTCTAGTTATAATTCTAGACCTCGCTCTAGTGATGCTAAAGATAATGGACAAAACAATATATCTAAATATACGGACATGATTAAAAATAATATCTCCAACATTAACTTCTCTGATATCAAAAACAAATTCAATGGATTATCCAGCTTTTAAGATTAGATAAAAAACTAGCCTTCGATACAAGTTAGATGCTAAAATGTTTTAATCAAATTTGTGACTAACTTTACGTAAGGAAAATACTCATGCCTTTAATTAAAAATCTTATCAAAACAACCATAGCAGCTTTATTTCTACAAATTTTTATTGTTATTAACTCTTTTGCTGCCAATGGTGCCGGCGGCCCGCCTCATCCTTTGGGCAGCGGAGCTGTGGGAACACATGCCCAACAAGGTGGCGGCTTTCAGTCCTTAATATTCCTAGTGATTATCATTGTATTATTTTACTTTGTACTTATTCGCCCGCAGATGAAACAAAGCAAAGAGCAAAAAAAAATGCTAAACAGTATCAAGCCTGGCGATGAAGTTCTCACAACTGCAGGCATTGTCGGTAAAATCAAAAACATGAATGAAAGCTTTATAGATTTAGAAATAGCTCAGGATGTTACTATTAAAATGCAAAAACAAGCTTTATCCAAAATAATGCCAAAAGGCTCTTTAAAAAATTAATTTTATAGTAATTTATAAATTATTTGGAAATAAGTAAGGCTCTATCTTTATGCTTAACCTCAGAAAAACTAATGCTCCCGTAAACCGCTATCCCACATGGAAATATGTTCTAATTTTAGTTCTGGTTATATTGGGGGTTATCTATGCACTACCTAATATTTTTGGAGAATCCCCAGCCTTACAAATCACAATGAAAGGCGGTAAACAGATGCCTGAGATTGCAAGGAATAAAATCGAAAAGTCTCTCAAAGACAGCAAGATTCCTTTCAATAAAATCGTAAAAAGCAAATATCACGATGAAGTTATTTTTAAAGCAGATAGCCAAGCACAACTAAAGGCTCAATCCTTATTGCAACAATCACTAGGTGGTGACTACATAGTCGCCTTATTTTTATCACCAAACACTCCAAAGTGGCTACTGGCGCTTAATGCATATCCAATGAAATATGGTCTTGATTTACGCGGGGGTATGTATTTCTTATTAGACATAGACATGCAAACAGTTTATGACAACGCTCTAAATGGCGATGTCGGCCAAATTCGCCCACTACTTATGAAAAACAGGATCAGATACTCTGGCATTCAAGTAAAGGCAGATAAAGGCATAGTTATTCACTTTAAAGATGCAGCAACTAGGGATAAAGCAAAAACATTACTAAGCGCAGATAATCAATTTCAATCTTTAATATTTAGAAATCAAGAAGATCTAGACAGTGCGCACCCAACTAGCCCGTATGTCTTGACAGCTAATTTCACTGCTGATGCTAAAAAACAAACGCAAACTTTCGCTACCCAGCAAGTTGTTGAAGTTATGCGCCATCGTGTAGACGAACTAGGTGTAAGTGAACCTTCAGTCTCGCAACAAGGACTAGATAGAGTCGTTATAGAGCTGCCAGGGGTACAAGATCCAGCTCAAGCAAAAGAAATCATAGCCGGAACGGCATCTTTAAAACTAATGCTGGTTAATACCAAAGCACAAGCTGATATTCAAAGCGCTCAGCAAGGCAATGTACCCATTGGATCTAAAATTTATTACAATGAGCAAAAGGATCCATACGTACTTATAAATAGACCAATAATAACAGGAAATGCAATTGTCGGGGCTGTTAGCACATTTGATCAACAAACCAACCTGCCTGTTGTGCAAGTTAGATTAAGTGGAGACCAAGTATCTCATTTTAGTAAGGTTACTGGAGAGAATGTTGGCAACCCAATGGCCATTTTACTTGTGCAAACCACCTTCACTAAAAAGAAAGTAAATGGCAAAATTGTTACAACAACTCACACAGATAGCCAAGTAATAAATGTTGCAAACATTCTATCTCAACTTGGCAATGAATTTGTAATAAGTGGCATTGGCTCTATGAACCGAGCGCAGAACCTTGCTCTTCGTATTCGAGCTGGTGCTCTGCCTGCTCCTGTGCAAATTGTGCAAGACATGCAAATTGGCCCATCTTTAGGAAAAGAGAATATCAGAAAAGGAACTATTTCTGTGGCGATTGCTATGATTGTAATCATGTTATTTATGCTAGTGTACTACAGATTATTTGGTTTTATTGCTAATATTGCTTTAGTCTTAAACTTAATATTTATCGTAGCTGTTATGTCGATTATTCCCGGCGCCACGTTATCATTACCTGGTATTGCGGGTATTGTACTTAATGTTGCCATGGCTATTGATAGTAACGTTTTGATTTTTGAAAGAATTAGAGAAGAGTTGCGCAATAATAACTCACCACAAAATGCAATTAACTCAGGTTATGAAAGAGCTTTTGCAACGATTGTAGACTCTAACTTAACAACTTTAATAGTCGCTGTGATTTTATTCTCACTAGGATCTGGGACAATTAAAGGTTTTGCAGTTACGCTGATAATTGGTATCGTCTCATCTATGTTTACGGCAATTACTGTAACCAGAGCAATTGTTAACTGGTGGTATGGCAAAAGAACAGTAAAAAGATTATCTATAGGTATATAAAAGGCATATAAAAGGCATAAACAATGGAATTTTTCAAAAAAACTAATATAGACTTTCTGGGAATTAAAAATTTCACTAGTGCGTTATCTATAATAATTTGCGCATTGTCACTAGCATGTATTGCTGTTAAAGGGATAAACTTTGATCTTGATTTCACTGGAGGCTATTCAATTCAGGCCAATTATCCTGAGTCTGTAGATACCACTGTAGTCCATAAAGCTTTAGATAAAGCGGGCTTTGGTCATAGTGAGGTTATTCACTTTGGGTCTGACAAAACAATAATGATCCGGATGATGCCAAAACAATATATGGAAACCCATACTGTATCGGGTACCGAACAAACTGTTCAAGATTTACTTAAACAACACCTAACGAAAACTCTTGGTAAAAATGCCGATATTAACAGTGTATCTTATATTGGGCCAGAGGTTGGTAAAGAGCTTACGCAAAAGGGGATTTTAGCTATTTTCATCGCGGTATTGGCTACCATGATTTATATCGCCTTAAGGTTTGATCTTAAATTTGCAATAAGCTCTGCAGTTGCACTTGCGCATGATCCTATTATTATCTTAGGAATCTTCTCTTTATTTCAGTTTAGTTTTGATTTAACAGCTTTAGCCGCAATTCTAGCTATTATTGGTTACTCTTTGAATGATACCGTAGTTGTGTATGATAGAGTTCGGGAAAACTTCAGATCCATGCGCACAGCATCAGTTGGTGAAGTTATAAATAGAGCGATAAATGACACTTTATCTAGAACAGTTATAACCTCTGGGCTTACATTGGTTGTAGTTGTTATTTTATTTATATTTGGAGGCCCATCTATTCACTATTTTTCATTAGCCCTAATAATAGGTGTAATAGTTGGTACTTACTCCTCTATTTATGTCGCTGGAACATTAGCTGTGGCTCTTGGACTAAATAGAGAGTCTTTATTACCTCCCGCTAGAACACAAGATAATACTCCTTAAGGTAGATTAAGAAATATATAAACTGAATTTTTATTATGGATATACAAAATAATTCACTGAATTTAGAAACCTCAGAACCAAATTTGAAAGCAGGCCTTAACCAGGTTTTTCATTGGAAGAAAAAAGAGCATTACTATAGCGTGCAGCTTATTTGTGACCTATTTGGAAATCATGAAGTTATTACCAAAACTAGAGTAAAAGAAGGTGCTTATCTTATTCCATCTAAAACCTATAAAGACTCATACAGCACAGAGGATCAAGCTCTAAAAGCCATAGCGCAATTAAAAGTAAAACTTACAAGGCTGGGCTATCATCAAGTTTTCTCTGAGCCTTCTGCATTGGCATAAAATTTACTCTATAATCGATAACTTAAGTATAAAGTTTAATTTTCCTGGAGTTTAACTATGCGCCTGGACAAATGGTTATGGGCCGCAAGATTCTTTAAAACTAGATCCTTATGCAAATCTGCAATAGAAAATGGCAAAATCAAGATAAATAATGAAAGGCCTAAAGCATCTAGGAATATAAATATTGGTGATATAGCCATTATTAAACAAAAGCATATGACTATAACTATTGAGATTATTAAACTTAGTGAGCAAAGATCATCTGCAGCTGTCGCCCAAACTCTTTATGAAGAAACCGAAGATAGCATTACAGCTCGGGAGAAAGAGGCCCAGATGAATACTATTCTAAAAGCTCACCATTCAAATAAGCATGTAAAAAAACCTGTTAAGAAAACGGATAGACGTGCATTAGCTAAAAATAAAAGGAATTTTTGATTTTTACCCAACCATAGTCGTTGCGAACGAGTAGCAATTGGGTTGGGCGATTGCTTCGGCGTAGCCTCGCAAAGACCGCGGCGGTGTTCTTTTTTGTGTTCAATATCAAGTTGATCTACTATAATGCTTTTCTCACATAATCTCACGTTATCTCACATAGGGGTTATGTGAGATAAATATTTGACTCTTCTCACATAATCTCACATAATCTCACATATAGATTATGTGAGAAAGAGTTTTAGGAAAATTATGTGGGCTAATGATAGATTATCAAAACGGTTAAATAATCTGAGCACTTCTACTATTGAAAAAATTTATGCAATGATTGCCGAAATTGATGCTGTAAAAAACAGTTGGCGCATAACTGGAAAGCTCTTGCCACAAACTATTGAAAGACTTACTCACTCAGTTATAGTAACATCCACTGGCGCATCTAATCGTATAGAAGGTAATAAATTAACAGATGCTGAAGTAGAAAATTTATATAAAAACTTGCGCATAAAAAAACTTAAGTCTAGAGACGAACAGGAAGTTGTTGGATATATAAAATGCTTGGAAACAATATTTAACAACTACCCAGAAATTCCCATTAGCGAATCATCTATTTTGCAATTACACAGTGATATGCTAAAACATAGTGATAAAGATATGCGCCATAAAGGCCAGTATAAATTTGGATCTAATACGGTTGAGGCTAGAGATCATGAAGGCAATGTTGTGGGCATTATTTTTGACCCAACCCCACCTCATTTAGTTAAAAAAGAGATTTCCGAGCTAGTCGAGTGGTTTAACTGGAGCCTGAAAAATAACTTCAAGCACCCATTAATATTAACAGCTAATTTTATTTTTGAGTACTTAGCCATTCACCCTTTTCAAGATGGAAATGGCAGAACCAGCAGGTTACTAACTAATCTAATACTTTTACAACAAGACTATTTATTCACTTCAGTTATATCTAATGAAAAAATTGTCGAACAGAATAAAGCTGACTATTACTTAGCATTAAATAAAACACAAACCACCTGGAAAAGTGATAACGAAGATATAACTCCTTGGATATTATTTTTCCTAAACACTATAAAAGCTCAAAGTAGTGCTGCCATTAAGCTTATTGAAGATGACAGTGTTGAGCACTTGCTTTCTGAAAAACAACTAGCATTATGGCAGTGGGCAATGAAAAATAAAAATTCTGAATTTAGCAGAAAAGATGCCATAACAGCTTTGGGATTTCCAACTAGAACTACTGAAGAAATCATCAAAAAACTGCATGAGCTAAATTGCTTAGAAAGACTCGGGCAAGGAAAAGCTACTAGATATAGAGTCAAACAATAACCAATATGATTTGGATTTGCAATAAACCTTTAAGTATCAATGTATTATATTATTTTGGACAGATTTGCAATTGTACTGCAAATTTGTCCAAAATAGTCGCGAGCGAGCTGCAGTTGGGTGGGAGATTGC
>CAJQSL010000098.1 GCA_905612315.1 uncultured Francisellaceae bacterium | reverse complement strand
TCTTTTGCTTAAATATAATTTTATGTTTTTGTGATCAATCATATTTCAAAACTTAATATTACATTTTTGTGTGCAGTTATTTTTAGTATAGTTGGTTTTTTTATTTTGTGTTTTATGGTTTATTTTTTGCAGTCTGGATGCCCCCATCCCAGCCTTCCCCCACGGGGGGAAGGGGTTTGCCCTGCCATTAGGGTGCCCCCATCCCAGCCTTGTATCTTAATTAAGTCATCAATCCTCGCAACGACGGCAGAATTAGTCCCTTCCCCCTGTGGGGGAAGGTTAGGATGGGGGCAACCAGGCTGAATTCCCCTTACAATTTTGGGGGGAGGAGATTTTAGGTCTTTCTTTTACCCACGAGGAGAAGAAGATACCCCACATAATGAAACATAACCCCCTAAAATATGGGGTTCTTTTATTAAATTTAGTCGAAAAGTTGGGGTAATCAAAAAAACCTTACCGATCAAAAAATCGCTTCACCGCATCATACCACTTACTAGATTGCGGGGAATGTTTTTTGCCATCCTCTAAAGAATCTCCAAAGTTTTGCAATAAATCTTTTTGATCTTGAGATAATTTAACCGGAGTCTCAACTTGCACTCGACACATTAAATCCCCATGACCAGAACCACGTAAAGATTTAACACCTTTGCCGCGTAATCTGAACATCTGCCCACTTTGCGTCTCAGAAGTGATTTTAAGCTTAACTTTACCTTCCAGAGTTGGAATCTCAACCGAGCCACCTAAAGCTGCCGTTATAAAATCAATCGGCGCTTCGCAGTGTAAGTCTTTATCAATTCTCTCAAAAATTGGATGCTTTTGGACATGTACTTGAACGTATAAATCACCTGCCGGAGCTCCAGCCTCACCAGCCTCACCCCTTCCTGCAATTCTAATCCTGTTACCAGTGTCAATCCCAGCTGGAATTTTAACTGATAAAGTTTTAGTGTCTTGCATTCGGCCTTGGCCGCGGCATTTGGTACAAGGAGATTCAATAACTTGACCTGCGCCATAACATGTCGGGCAAGTTTGTTGTACTGAGAAAAATCCTTGCTGCATCCTAACAGCACCATGCCCACCACAAGTAGAACAGGTTCTCTTGCCAGTGCCAGCTTTAGCACCAGAACCATCACAAGCATCACAAGCAACTAAAGTTGGAATTTTAATCTCTTTTTGAGCTCCATGGACAGCTTCTTCCAAAGTTATTTCCATATCATAACGTAAATCAGAACCTCTCTCAGGCTGCCTTTGGGAACCGCGCGAGCCGCCTCTTTTCTGACCTGCTCCAAATAAATCTTCGAATAAATCTTCAAAACCGCCAGCG
This sequence comes from uncultured Francisellaceae bacterium, assembly GCA_905612315.1. Lineage (GTDB taxonomy): Bacteria > Pseudomonadota > Gammaproteobacteria > Francisellales > CACEW01 > CAJQSL01. The sequence continues at coordinate 32,131 of CAJQSL010000098.1, read as the reverse complement.
CCACCGCCAGCTGCACCACCGCCAAAACCGCCAAAGCCTCCAGGGCCACTCTGACCACTTACACCTTCCTTACCAAAGCTGTCATAAGCTTGGCGTTTTTGTTCATTAGACAAGACTTCATATGCCTCGTTAACTTCCTTGAATTTCTTCTCAGATGTAGCATCATCCGGGTTTTTGTCCGGGTGAAATTGATTAGCCTTCTTCCTAAAAGCACGTTTTATTTCAGCACTACTTGCTTGAGGAGACACCCCAAGCATGTCATAGTATTGGCTATCACGAGGCATAAAAGCATATCCTTATTTTATATTATTATTTCTTCTTTTTAGCTTTAGTTTTAGCTTTTTTAGCATCTACTTTATCTTCAGCCTTATCTTCAGCCTTATCATCTACACTCTGTTCAGCTTCAGCTTTTTCAGTCTCTTTATCTGAAACTTCTTCAAATTCAGCATCAACTGTATCAGCTGAATCTTTAGCATCAGCACCATCAGCTGCAGCTGCAGCAGGCTGTTCAGCGCCTTCTTGCTGCGCTTGTTGCTGATACATCATCTCTGACATCTTACCTGCGACATCTGATAAAGCTTTAGTTTTAGCTTCAATTTCATCAGCATTATCACCTTTGATAACTTCTTCAAGTTCAGTGATAGCTTTTTCAATTGGCTCTTTTTGATCAGCTGGAACTTTTTCCCCTAAATCAGATAAAGATTTTTTAGTACTGTGAACTAAAGCATCTGCTTGGTTACGCGCTGCTGCTAATTTTTGGAATTTTTTATCTTCCTCAGCATTAGCTTCAGCATCTTGCACCATACCTTCAACTTCTTCATCAGATAAACCAGAAGAAGCTCGAATCACAATTGATTGCTCCTTACCAGTAGCTTTATCTTTAGCATGAACATTTAAGATGCCGTTCGCATCAATATCAAAACTAACCTCAATTTGCGGCACGCCTCTTGCTGAAGGTGGAATACCTGTCAGATCAAACTTACCTAGTAATTTATTTGCACTAGCCATTTCACGCTCACCCTGAAGAGCATGAATAGTAACAGCGCTTTGGTTATCTTCAGCAGTTGAGAATGTTTGACTTTTCTTAGTTGGGATAGTTGAGTTGCGCTCAATTAGTTTAGTCATGACGCCGCCCATAGTCTCAATTCCTAGAGATAATGGAATTACATCAAGTAATAATACATCTGTTACATCGCCTGATAATACACCACCTTGAATCGCAGCACCCATAGCAACTGCTTCATCAGGGTTTACATCTTTACGCGGCTCTTTACCGAAGAAGCCTTTAACAGCCTCTTGGACTTTAGGCATTCTAGTTTGTCCACCAACTAAGATTACATCAGAGATATCTCCAACCTTTAAGCCAGCATCTTTCAAAGCTTTTTTACAAGGCTCAATTGTTCTTTTAATTAAATCTTCAACTAAAGATTCAAGTTTTGCTCTTGTAACTTTAATATTTAAATGCTTAGGACCTGATGCATCTGCTGTAATATAAGGTAGGTTTACATCAGTTTGTGTAGCAGAAGACAACTCTATTTTTGCAGATTCAGCAGCTTCTTTTAGCCTTTGTAAAGCTAATGGATCTTTTTGTAAATCCACACCGCTAGATTTTTTGAAATCAGCTACCAAATAATCCATTAAGTGCCTGTCGAAATCTTCACCACCTAAGAATGTATCACCATTAGTTGCTAATACTTCAATTTGACTATCACCATCAACATTAGCAATTTCAATGATTGACACATCAAATGTACCACCACCTAAATCATATACCGCAACAATACTTTCACCTTTAGCTTTTTTATCCATACCGTATGCTAATGCAGCAGCAGTTGGCTCGTTGATAATCCTTTTAACTTCAAGTCCTGCAATTTTACCAGCATCTTTAGTTGCTTGTCTTTGAGCATCATTGAAGTATGCAGGTACAGTAATTACCGCTTGAGTTACTTTCTCATTTAGATAATCTTCTGCAGTCTTTTTCATCTTACGTAATATTTCAGCAGAAATTTGTGGAGGCGCCATTTTATTACCTCTAACCTGTACCCAAGCATCTCCATTATCAGCTTTAACAACTTTGAATGGTACTTTAGGTAAGATATCAGACTGAACCACTTTCTCATCAAATTTTCGTCCAATTAATCTTTTTGTACCAAAAACTGTATTCTCAGCATTAGTAACCGCCTGACGCTTTGCAGAAGGCCCTACTAAAATTTCACTATCTGTATAACCAACAACCGACGGGGTAGTTCGATCGCCTTCAGCATTTTCTAATACTTTTGCGCTCTTACCATCCATGATTGCTACACAAGAGTTTGTTGTTCCTAAGTCTATTCCTATAATCGCCATGATTTTTTCTCCTATTTAATTTTAACTTAATTTAACTTAATTTAACTTAATTTAATTAGCTCTAATTTGTATATGGGGTCTGTTTTAAAAATTTCAAGTAAAATTATTAAAATATTTCACAAACCCTTATAAACATTAAGCCTTTCCGCTAGATACTATTACTCTAGCAGGCCTAACAAGTCGCCCATTTAAAACGTAACCTTTTTGAATAACTTGAATTACATCATTAGCGGCAACTTTATTATCTGGAACCATACCCATCGCTTCATGATGAGTTGGATCAAACTTCTTCCCAACTGGATCCAGCTGCTCTAAACCAGCTTTAGTTAGAGCATCTACCAGCATTTTATAAGTCATTTCAACACCTTCACGCATTGATTTAAGCTCTTTTGAATCCCCTTGAACTTCTAGTGCTTTTTCTAAGCTATCTACAACTGGGAATAAAGAATTTAAAGTTTTCTCAATTGCAAATTTACGCGCTTTTTCTGCATCAATTTCAGCTCTTCTTTTGAAATTTTCAGCATCAGCTTTAACTCGCAAAGCATCTTCCCAATTAGCTTTAGCTTCAGCTTTAGCATCATCTGCTTCAGCTTTAATTGCTTCCATCTTTTTGCGCATGTCTTCAATTTGCTTAATAATAGAACCATTTTCTTTTGGGGCTTCTTTAGCTTTTTTTGAAGATTTTTTATCTTTTATCTCTTCTTTATTATTTGCTTTTGCATCTTTAGTTTCTTGCAATTGAGCTTCCTTTTCTTGTTTATGCATAGCTTCTAGCTCAGAGCGGCTAAAAGCTTCCGTTTGGGTTAGTTGATCAAAATCATCTTCTGGGTCATAAATAGGCTGCTCGGAATTATCTTCAGCAACTTGTTCTTCTGATTCATCTACAAACATATCTTCAAAAGAAGGTTTATCAGTTTTTTTCTCAGATTGATTCTCAGCTTTCTTTTTGGCCATATGATATCTCCAGTACTTATATTAATTTGCATTAATATATATATTGGGACTAATTTTGAAATTTCAAGATGTCTCGTTTTTTATTCATACGAATAATGTGCGATAGCACGTTTAACAGGAGAGAAACTTTTACGATGAATGCCTAAAACACCATATTTTTCAAGGGCTAGTAAGTGCGCTTTTGTAGGATACCCCATATGAGATTCAAATCCATACCCAGGGTGAGCAAGTGCTAAATCTTGCATTAAATTATCTCGATATACTTTAGCAACTATGGATGCCGCTGAAATAGCTGGAATTTTTTGATCACCTTTAATTACAGGCTTAATACTAACTCCATTAGCACAAGCAAAAACGTGTGTTCCATCAACTAATATTTCATCTGGTGCAATGCTTAAAGCTTCTACCGCGCGCTTCATTGCCAATAAACTTGCTTGTAAAATATTTATATCATCAATCTCATCGACACTTGCCTCAGCGACACTTACTGCCAACGCCTTATGCCAGATTATTTCAGCTAGTTCTTCGCGTTTTTTTGCGGTGATTTTTTTAGAGTCCATTAATCCAGCTATATGATAATCTGGATCTAAAATTACAGCTGCTGCTACAACCGGCCCAGCCAAAGGCCCACGCCCGACTTCATCTACACCTGCTAACATATTACTCCCCACTTTATAAAGACACTTATTACATAAAAATTAATTAATTTATATTGATTTATTATATAAAAAATGTTATGATATTGCTAAATTAATTTTATTATTTAAATATGGATATTATATTACCATGGAATATTACACAAAGCCGGAAGATTACACAAAGCCCAAAAGAAAAATTAACAAAAACTTAGTTGCCATTGGTCTTGGCGGCATATGCTTAGTTGTTGGCGTAATCGCAGGCACATTAATATCTACACATGAATCAACACCAGTGATCAAATCAAAAGAAATTAAAAGAGCTCCATTAGATCTAAAAGCTTTGATGAACCTATCGGCAAATAATATAGATTCAGACAATTCTCACAAAACTAAAGCTAAACTAAAAAATACACACATTAAAACAGCGATTAAAAATACACCTGTGACACATAAAGCCATAACAGGACCAAAACCCGTTAACAAGCCTGCTGCAAAACCCAACACCCAAAAGGAGTCTAGCGGCGGTTTTTTCTCAAGCTTGCTTCACAAAACACCAAAGACTGCTAAAACTGATCTTCCTAAAACTGCGAATGTAGAGCATAGCAACTTATCATTTCAGATTTTAACTAATCAGATAATCTTAAAACCTGAAGATGTTCAAAATATCCAAATACGAACCATAGGCAGCAGTGGCTACGGGATCCAAATAAACCTAACTGATGCAGCCTCAAACAGACTAGAGGATTTTACTGAGTCTCATTTAAATAAGCCATGCCAGTTTGTGATAAACGATACAATAATCTCCTTATCCCTTATAAGATCAGCAATTGGGACATCATTTGTTATTCCGGCGCCGAATAAAGCTAAAGCTGAGAAGATTTATCATTTATTGGTTGCTTGAGCTTAAAGTAAAACAATTCGAATTCTAGGGAATTCTTTGGCATAATACCCCCAATTCCAAAAATTCTTAAGATATTTGCATAAGGGAAAACATGTCAAAAACTATTTATTGCCAAAAATTAAAAAAAGAAGCCGCGCAACTTGCATTCCAGCCCTACCCAGGTGAAATGGGCGCAAAGATATTTGAAAACATCTCAAAAGAAGCATGGAAGTTATGGCTTGATCATCAAACTATGTTAATAAATGAAAACAGATTAAATCTGCTAGACCCAGATTCCAAAAAGTTTTTACAAGAAGAAATGGATAAATTTTTATTCTCAGATGAAGACGTTAGCAAGCCTGATGGGTATGTTCCTGTGGAAAAAGAAGACGAGAATAGCTAGAAATAATGGAAGATATTATTATGCAGCAAGATCCACAGGATCAACAAGAGCAAAATAAAACAAAATTACGTGGCGTGAAAAGTTTTGTACTAAGAGCTGGGCGCACTAGTGAATCCCAAAAAAAAGCGATTACTAATTTGATGCCTAAATTTGGGTTTGATATCTCAGATAAACAAAAAATTGTAGATTTTATAAATCAAAAACCAACTGTGCTCGAAATTGGCTTTGGCATGGGAGATGCATTTATTTGTCATGTCAAAGAAAACCCGCAGGTACAGTTTTTAGGAATTGAAGTACACCCACCTGGAATTGGCCATACTTTAAAATTAATAGAAGAAAATGCTATTGAAAATTTAAAGATTATCCAACACGATGCTATTGAAATTTTAAAAGATGTTATCCCAGATAATTCTCTTTTAGGATTACAATTATTCTTCCCCGACCCATGGCCGAAGAAAAAACATCACAAACGCCGCATAGTTAATGCTAATTTCTTAGATATTATTAAAACAAAACTTAAAGCTGATAAAAGCTATTTGCATATCGCCACCGACTGGGAGCCATACGCCGAGCATATAAGCGAGCTTTTAGATGAGCAACTAAGTTTTGTGAAACTAGATGATACTAATAAAAATCAAATCCCCTGCACCCCCCGAGCCCAAACAAAATTTGAGCTACGCGGAAAAAAACTTGGTCACAAAATTTTCGATTTTATCCTATTATTTAAACCAAAAGGCTCAAAGTGAATAAAAAAGCAGTGAATAAAAAAGCACTTAAAAACAAAATTAACAAAAGCCCCGACCTCAATCATTGCAAGACTAGCTCAACACAAGCTCGGGATAAATCTCAAGCACATAGCCCGCATCAAATAGCATTTGAAATTTTAAACCAAGTAATTTTTAATAAAAAACACTTGTCAGAACAATTTGGCTTATACCCTGATATCCCAGCATTTTCTAAAGATTTATGCTTTAAAACTTGCCGCTATTATTTTGTATTAAAAGATATTTTAAAATCGTTTATGCAAAAGCCGTTAAAAGATAATCCTAAAAATCACCCTTGTGAAGTAGCCTTATTAATGGGTTTGTGCCAGCTAATTTATCTTGATATCAAAGATCATGCCGCAGTTAATGAAACTTTAAAATGTCTTAATACTCCAAAAACTACTTGGTGCAAAAAATTAGTAAATGCAATTTTACGAAGTTATTTAAGAAAAAGCTCAAACAATAAAGATAAGATATTAAAAACTAGCCCATGGCTACATAATCAACTAATAACTAATTGGCCTGAGCAAGCAGATGACATTATTAAAGCCATGTTAAAACACCCTCCAATGAGCATGCGCATTAATACCGCAAAGATATCTATTAAAGATTATAAAGAAAAACTAGATCAAGCTAATATTAGCTATCTTGATCCCAAAATAGATAACTTGAAAGAGGCCATAATTATTGACCCGCCAACTGCCACCAATAAAATTCCTGGGTTTTATGATGGCTTAATAAGCGTACAAGATATCGCGGCTCAATATTGCTCAGTTTTATTAGATCCAAAACCAAATGAGATTATTCTAGATGCATGTGCTGCCCCTGGGGGTAAGTTATCGCATATTATGCAAATTCAACCTAATTTAAATAAACTAATTGGCTTTGAAGTTGATAATAAAAGATTTTTAACTTTAAAAAACTCCCTTAAAAGATTAGGTTTAGAGGATAATTCTAAACTTGAAGTTTATTGCCAAGATGCAATAAATTTACAAAACAAATATGTAGATAATTATTTTGATAAGATTTTAGTAGATGCACCTTGCTCAGCTACTGGAATAATCAGGCGCCAACCTGATATCCAAATTCACAGATGTGAAGATGACCTAAAACTTATAAAAAATACTCAAATACAAATACTAAAATCTCTTTGGCCAAAGCTTAAAGAAGGCGGGCATATGCTTTATGCAACATGCTCGACATTAAAAGATGAAAATGATGCTCAAATAGCAAATTTTCTTGAATTATTTAAAGATGCCAGCACTTTAAGTTTTAATCTACCATTTGGGCAAAAAACTAAATTTGGCTGGCAAATACTTCCGAATGAAAGCTCTATATCTGCAGATGGATTTTATTACTCAATTATTTATAAAAATAAAACTTAGAATTTAATTTGTATTTTAAAGTTACAAAAAATTTCATATAAAACTCTCTCAATAAAAATAATAAAAATTGAGGACCGGGCAAATGCCGAATCTATTAACCAGATGTTTTGAGCACATTAATAACAGGCATTCTTCATATCTTAACTGGCAATCAAGAATGGGAAAAAATAAATTATATCTTCTTTTTAATTCAGCTGCGTATATCCCAGCTATTATTTTATCTATACACCAAATAACTGAAAAACAAAGCGATGCTTTAGTTGAATCTACAGGATACAACACGGCCTTTAACCGTGCATTTTTAATTTTTGGCCTATATGAAACAATTATTTTTACTACAAACTTAGCACTTAGGTTAAGCCAAAAATATTATAATCGCCCTCAATTGCCAGATTGGCCTGCAAATAATTTTAGCTATAATTTTAATAATGCAATAAGTAAATATATTCTTATATCGAGAGTTGCAGGTAGCATATATGCCATTATTCATGCTGCTATAAGCGCTGAAAGTTTTAATGAAATTATGAGGGAAAATCACTCAGATGCTGGGGCAAATAATATAACATTTTTAACATACTTTGGAATTACGTCACTTTTCACTTATTTTTGTTTACTTGCAACAGGCCTTTTTTGTGGCGCGGGCTGTTACCCATGCCGACACCCTGAAGAGTTAAGAGAAAACCCAAACCAAGATGAAGGTGCAAACCCTGCCCCTGAGCAACAACCAAATAATGCTCTTGCTAGACCATTATTTAATAATGTTATGGTCGAAATAGATGTTCAAGGCTTAGGCGGTAACGAACCTAGGAGGCTTATGTTCGACCAAAATGCTTTAGATCAATTTATAAATCGTAATGTAGCTCAAGCTAACCCTCCTCAAATAAACCCTGAAATTATTTCTCAAATTATAGCCAGAGTTACGCAAAGAATTAATGAAGGAGGATTACTAGATGACATTGCTAATATGCAAGATAGACCCAATGCCCAAAGTGTCTCTATAAATAACGCTAGCGATACGCATTCTGCGGTTATTGCTGGTGTAATTTGTGCAATTTGTCTAAACCAAATTACTGCAGAGCAAGAACAAGTTGAAAATGGCTTAACATCAGAAATTGCAACTCTTGATAATTGCGGACATCAATATCATAGGCAGTGTTTAGCTCTATGGGATGCGGCTAGAAGGTCTCGAGCAGACTGCCCTAATTGCAGAAGACCTTTTACACTTACACCTCAGGCTTAGCTAATTTTTATTTTTACAATTTTATTGGCATTTAATAATGCAATAGCCTTAAATATAATGTTGGTTAATAATTTTAATTTAAAGGCTGTATTAATATGATATCTTGGTCCATTGCTGCCGATAGTGAAATCGCAAAAAAAATTATTGCCTTAGGAATACAATATGGCATACAAATAATATCTACTGTATTAATATTTATGTTTGGGATATGGATTTCCAAGCTGATAGTAAGAATGATTGATAAGCTATTATTAATAAGAGAAGTAGAAGATACTATTCGGATTTTTATTAAACGTATTTTATATTATCTTCTTGTTACTTTTGTGCTAATTGCAGTTTTATCCAAACTTGGAGTGCAAACCACAGCATTAGTTGCTGTTCTTGGTGGTTTAGGTATTGCCGTTGGTTTATCTTTAAAATCATCCTTATCAAATTTAGCATCGGGAATCATATTAATTATGTTTCGAAATATGAAAGTTGGTGACTTTATTCAAATAGGCAGTTTAAGCGGCACCGTAAAAGAGATAAATATTTTATTTAGCAAGATAAAAACCTCAGGAAATGAAATTATATTTATCCCTAATAATAAATTTATGAATGATGCATTAACAAACTATAGCGTGGAGCGAACGAGAAGATCCGATTGTGTTATTGGCATCGGTTATGATGATGATATTAAAAAAGCCAAAAATTTATTATTAGATTTAGCCAAAAAAGACTCAAGAATATTAAAAGATCCAGAGCCAGTTGTCTTAGTAAAAGAGCTAGCAGATAGTAGTGTTAATCTATTATTAAGATATTGGACTAAAAGAGCTGATAAATTTTTAGTAAACTGCGAGACTCAAGAAGCTATTAAGATAAAGTTTGATAGCGCAAAAATATCTATGCCATATCCTACTCAGGATTTGTATCTTCATAAGTGAGATAAATTATGCTCCTCTTAACTTGTTTGCTGCGGCACAAAACTTGACACAAATCAAACAAAACCATATGATGATTCCTCTTGCGCCCATAGCTCAGCTGGATAGAGTACCTGGCTTCGAACCAGGTGGTCGGAGGTTCGAATCCTTCTGGGCGCGCCATTAATCTTAAGCTAATGTTAAACTAATCTACTCCTATGGAAAAAACACATAACCCATATTTAATAAGATCTAATCAAAAAGATGTGCACGAAAATCTTGAGAAAATAGTAACTAAACACCTTAACACTGAATTCATGCGCCCAATTCCTGAACATCAAATAGAAATATTTAACATAATAGATGATATAATCACAAAGACTCGAAAGCCTATAATTATAGATTCTGGCTGCGGCACGGGCTTAAGTACGCAAAATTTAGCAAAACAATTTCCAGATCATTTAGTAATAGGAGTTGATAGGTCGCTGCATAGGCTAAATAAAGCTTTTGGTAATAAAAATATTAATTCAAATATCCCACAAAATTCCAAAGATTTAAACTCTTATCTAAAAATAAAAAACAATCTAATCCTAGTTCAAGCAAATTTAATAGATTTTTGGCATCTTATTCACCAAAAAAATCAAAACCATTTAGACAACCCAAATAAACCTAATTCAGGCAAAAAATGGAACATTACCCATCATTTTATTTTATATCCAAACCCATACCCTAAAGCAGCTCAGTTTAAGCAAAGATTCCATGGTCACCCTATTTTCCCAAAGTTGCTACAACTTTCTCCACACCTAGAAATTAGAACTAACTGGGAGATTTATATAAAAGAAGCTCATCAAGCCATAAAAATTTGTAACAAGGATTTAGATAATAATCTTAAAATTACCATTGAGAATATTAATAATGATTTTTATAACAAAAACTCACATCCAATTAGCCTATTTGAAGATAAATACTTAAAAAATAATATAAAAATCTACAAGCTTAATTTAAAAAAAAAGCTTTAAAACAATCTTTTAATAAAAACTTACCATACTTCAAATACAATAACGTACATAAATTTGATAATTAGATGTAACAGGATAAAAACTTAAATTATTTTATATGGCGATGATAAACCCTATAATCTATAATTATTTAAAGTAACTTCACCTATCTTAGGAGACACAAAATGCTAAAAAAATATCTAGATACCTCAAAAAAAGTATTAAGCATAAGCTTGATTGCTGCAACTTTTACAACTCTAGCAGGGTGTGGCGCTTCTAAACAAGATATAGGCACAGGCGTAGGTGCTGTTGCTGGCGGCCTTATCGGAAGTAGATTCGGCGGCGGCGGTGGTCAGATTGCCGCAACAGTAGTTGGCGCTGGAGCTGGAGCTGTAATTGGGAATCAAGTTGGCAAATCAATGGACCAATCTGATGAAAATGCTGCCCAACTACAAGCCATCCAAGATTCAAATAGTGCCGATCAAAGCTATTATGGCAATGATGCTGACTACTCTTATCCTGCCTAGCTTCTGCTATTGTTATGTGAAGCTAGCTTGATAATTATAATTTAAATGACTGAATATCTAAACCCAAAGAGCCTTGAGCTGAAGCTTCAGAATGAGATAACAATGGAAAACCAAGATCATTGCCCTGCTGATCTCCGTGCATGACATATCTATGCATTTTATCGAACTCTCGTTCTTGAATATAATTTTTATAATATAAAAGTGCCAAACCTCCTGCACCGAGGCCACTAACTTCAACCTTTGATAATAGTGGCAACGCCGCACCTGATGTGACACCTAAAATAACCACATTTACTGCCAATATACTTATGCCACTGCCAATTATAAACCATAATTGAGGATCAATATTGGGCAAAGATAAATAACTTTTGCTCTCAGATTTTTTGTCAGAACCCACCTCTTCTTGAGCTAGCTCCTCTTGCTCTAACTTTTCTTGCTCTAATCTTTCTTGCTCTATTATTAAGCGCTCTTGCTTTATATCTATCCCTAATAACGGTAGTTCTATCCTCAATAAAGTAAATATATCTTTCTCATAGCTTATAATCATTTTACCTATCAAATAAAGCTCATCTTCACAACGCTCTATATCAGCAGCATGTTTTTTGACTAAGCTGCGTTCCAATATATCACTTTGCACTGGCTCTAACTCACCTAAAGCCTCTATTAATTGATTCTCATAAATTTTTAAATCACAAATTTGTTTTAGAACTATTGCATTTTCCCTTAGAAGCTCAGGCAAAACAGTTGGGTCTGAATAAATAGAAACTATCCCAAGGATGCCTTTGCAATGTAATTCTTTAAGATCTAAGTCAAGCTTTTCTAAATCAAAAGGGCAAATTGGAAAAACCGGCAATTTTTCTGAAGGCTCAGTTTTATAAAACCAAGATATAAAAGGCATTGACATAAAAAATCTCCTCCTATTGAAAAAATAGATAAGACAAACCTTTTATTAATTTTTAGTCAAATAGAAACTATATATACCTGTACGCGCGACTTTACTTCAAAAATATGCTCGCAACGACAGCGTTAGGTATTTTAACTAGTTTTGTCTATATATTAAGAATAGGAGTAATTTCAGAATAACAAAAGAATTATGTGATTATTATCACGAAAAATTAAATAACACCGTATTTTGAATACTAATTAATGCACATAAAAATAGAATTGTACGCAAGTTCGACATAATAAAACTCAACGCTCTCGTTGCGAGCGAGCCATAGGCGGGCAGACAGCCTACTACTTCCTTAAGCTAATATTATTTCAGCACTTGCGGCTCAAGGCCTCCTCGCAACGATTTGCCTTCTGTCTTTGCGAGGCTATTTTGATGCAACCTCGTGCAAAGCACCGCAGTAAGCTCAAATAACAGGGCTTAGAAGAACGGCACACTACTCAAGAAACAACAGCTAAACCAGCCAAATAATCATTAGCACCCCGGGCCTCATCCCCACATCTAGCATTATGAAAAGGCAAAACATTGCTGCCTAAACTCACTTCATCTAACGCACCTTGGACCACTTCCGATGGTTCGCGGCGCTGCACTATCCCATCTTGACCCTGGTTTTGCTCTTGAGTATTATCTCTGGAACCAGACATCATCCATTTAAACATCATAGGCAAAGCAACTTTTATAAATATAATAAACATAAATACATTTTTTTTCTTATAAGATTGCTGGAAACTTGGGTTTGCATCATATGCTTTGGAACCTAGTCGCATCACCATACTTAATGTTAAATCTTCTTGATTAGCTTCACACATGCGCATGGCCATCTCAGATAAGCGTCTAACATAATTTGAAACACCATCTTCAAGAGAACCTAACTTGTATCTGCCTATCGCATCACTAAACTCAGAAATATTGTTAAACCTGCCATCCTCTAGCATCTGCACAAATCTTTGCTCTATTAGCTCCGCCAATGCATCCAAATAACCTGGCATCTCCAAACACTTAGAATACAAAGAAACCAACTCGAACCAACCAAGGCTTTCATCCTCTAACCAAGGTTCTAGCTGACTAGCCTCTTTATCTTTAATCAAAGCATAAATTATGTTAGCAATCGCATGATCTTTCGACCTGCAATTACTTTGTTCTGATAACTCGAAATAACCTTCCATAACTGACAACCATTTAAATAGGTTTTCAGAATAAAATAAAACCTCTAAATTAGGTGGCAACTCAAAATCTACCTTAGCTTCATCCTGATATAATTTACATTTATAATTTGCCGGAATTTTTAATAATAAATCGTGATGCTCGCCGTCATAAGAATCTGTATATTTAAAAGCAAAAGTTAATCTATTATCTAAAGTAGATCCATCCTCACTGTGCTCAATGTCTGTCGCATAATTAAACAAGATATGATCTTCACATACCGAAACCTCACTGTTTGATGTCCCAGGCATATAAGCTACATTAATTGCACCTATTGCACCTATTGCATCTATTGCATCTGAAGAAGCAACTTTCAAAAAATAATCTTTTAGAATAAAGCTGAATAAAGATCCATCTACTAAACCTGAAGCATATCTATGATTAAGAATATTAGCCAAATCTGGTCTCTCACGCTGCAACTCAGCTCTAAAAGCATCCAAGGAGCTTTCTCTATCTTCAAGAGCAATCTCAACAGGAGATCCAAACACAAAAGAACCCTCAGATCCTTCAGTATTTTCTACAGCTGGTAAAGCGATGTGACTTCTTCTCTTATAATCTCTTACAAACTGATCCAACCCAACTGAATCTCCGCCTGACCAACTTTGCTCAGGCTTATCATAAATTGAAATATGACTTTTAGCAAAGCCACTTGATACACCTAGATCAGACACATCAACATGGCGATTATTCACATTAAAGACTAATTGAGACACGACACTACCCCTCTTAATCTCCCAATACACATATATCATGCACTTTGATTTTATTATTATTATTAATGTTAATTCTTATTGTTATCATTCTTATTATTCTGACTAACTACCTGTATCTTAGCAGAGATATTTAAAAAATAAAGCTTACATTCTTATACTTAAAGTTGATTTAGGCCTTTATTAATAAGGACAAATATATAAAGAAAAATATTTTGGACTATTTATTGGCCTAAGTCAATATACAAATCAGGTTAAATTGAGATCAATTCCATGCTATTATTAATAGATAAATAATAAATTAAATTTATAATCAGAATGTTAGAGAAAAATTATGCCATCAAAAAACATACGTGAATTTAACAAAAAAAAACCAATTATTCATAAAGATGTATTTATAGATCCAAGCGCGGTTGTAACAGGTGATGTAGAATTACAAGATAATGCCAGCATCTGGCCACACACATCTATTCGAGGGGACTTGCTAAAAATAAAAATAGGCAAAGGCTCTAATATCCAAGATGGCTCGGTTTTACATACAACTCACATCAGCAAATATAACCCAGAGGGCGCCGCATTAACTATTGGCGATGAAGTTACGGTTGGACACCATGTTACTTTACATGGATGCACAATTGGCAACCAATGCTTAATAGGCATGAACAGTTGCATAATGGATGAAGTTATAATAGAAGATAATGTTTTTGTAGCCGCCGGCAGCTTAGTTACTCCAGGCAAAATACTTAAAAGCGGTTACTTATATCAAGGATCTCCTGCTAAACAAATAAGAGAGCTCACCGAAGAAGAACTATCATTTTTTACTTATAGCGCAAAACATTATATTCTACTGAAAAATCAACATATCAGTGAATTAAGCTTAAATAAATAACATCATGATTACTCTTGGTATTGAAACATCCTGCGATGAAACCGGCATTGCGATATATGATAGCGAAAAAGGCTTACTGGCAAACCAACTTCACAGCCAAATAAAACTGCATGCCAAATTTGGCGGCGTAGTGCCAGAACTTGCAAGTCGAGATCATATCAAGCGCCTACTGCCATTACTTAAATTAGCATTAAAAGAAGCTGAGCTAACTTTAGATAAAATAGACTTAATTGCTTACACCCAAGGCCCAGGATTACTTGGAACATTACTAACCGGCGCAAGTTTTGCACAAAGTATCGCACTTACAAATAATATTCCTATTATGGGGATTCACCATCTTGAAGGTCACCTATTAGCGCCGTTATTAGAAGATAATCCACCTGATTTTCCACATTTGGCCTTATTAGTATCTGGCGGCCACACACAGCTAATTAAAGTTGAAGATATAGGCGAATACACTTTACTTGGGCAAAGCATTGATGATGCCGCAGGTGAGGCTTTTGATAAAACTGCCAAATTACTAGGGTTAGGTTACCCAGGTGGCCCCGCTATTAGTAAATTAGCCGAAGATGGTGACCCTAAAAAATTTGAACTTACTCGCCCAATGATAAACCGCCCTGGCTTAGACTTCAGCTTCTCCGGTTTAAAAACCCAAGTTAGAAATCTATATCAAAATAACCCCGATTCTTCAAAAAAAGATATAGCCGCATCATTTGAGCAAACCATCATAGATACTCTTATTATTAAAACTAAGCGCGCCTTAAAAGAAACAAAGCTTAAAACTTTAATTATCTCAGGCGGAGTAAGTGCGAATACAAAGCTTAGAAGATCAATGAAAGAGCAACTATCTAAAATTGGAGTTTCCGTGCATTATCCTCGGGTTGAATTTTGTACTGATAATGGCGCAATGATTGCAATTGCAGGGTCTATGCGCGCTCAAAAATATGGAATTAACTCTGCTGATATAACCCCTTGTGCTATTAAAGCTCAAGCTAGATGGGAATTGCACTCGTAGAACTTAAGCATCCATCAATTTCGCCATTCCTTGCTGATAACTTAAAAATTGCTTCGGCGTAACTACGCCTTTGATCTCACGCTTATCACCTACCTGCTCCACAACTAAAGCTATATCAACTCCTTTTCTTTGCATTAACCTTAACAGCTCAATAGCCGGCATCGATGGTACAACTTGGATAAACTTAACTTCTTTTTCATGGCAAATTACTTCTGAAACTTCACCTAACTTATCATGCTTAACTTTAAGATTATCAAATTTTTTATTTCTAACTGAGGCGAGGGATACCATTATATTTTCAGCATGCTCTTGTACAATTAAGCTCGATTGCAACCCTTCTGGTATTAGAAAACCACGGCGCAATAACTTCAAAGTATAAATACTGGCATTAGAATAATACTTACGAATAGCAAGCGCTAAACCCGCCGCAATAAGCATAGGAATTACAACTTTATAATCTTGGGTCATCTCAAGAACAATTATTGTTCCACAAACAATAGCACCAGTGGTTGATGCGACCATACAAGCCATGCCGACAACTGCAAAATCAACTGGCCCCAGAAAAGACTCAGGGAAAAATATTTTCACAATTATTCCTAGGAAATAACCAAGAGTTGCTCCCATATATAAAGATGGTGAGAAAATACCGCCGCTAGCACCTGAGCCCAACGTTAAGCAAGTTGCCAATAATTTTGTAGCAAATAATAGCAATAAAAACCACGGGTCCAATATTACATTACTTATTACATCCACAATAGTTGCATAGCCAACACCTTGAATATAATAATATCCTGTAAATTTCATGAATAAATAGAACATTATACCAACTATAAGCATACCCAACATATGCCTTGTATAATAATTACCAGGCATGCCATCGAATATATCTTCAAATTTATAAATAGCTTTTATAAACAAAAGCCCAACAAAACCCATTATCACCCCAAATGGGATGAAAAAGCACAGCGGCCAAAAATCAGCTAAATGTTTTGCTGGCAAAAACATATTTGGGACAAAAAAGGACGCATGTACTCCAAAAAAGTATTGACCTATGTAAGTTGCAATCCCCGTTGCCAGTGCTACCGGCATAAGTGCCTTAGGAGAAACTGATACCATCATAAGCTCAATTGCAAAAGCAAAACCACCTAAGGGCGCATTAAAAGTTGCTGCAATACCGCCACCTGCCCCAGCTGCAATTAAAACTACTCTTTGTCTATCCGGCATTTTAATCCAAGTTCCTAAAGCTGAACCAAAAGCCGCCCCAATTTGAATAATAGGCCCTTCCCGACCAATCGAACCACCAGTACCAATTGATAGTGATGATGCCAATGATTTAACTACCGCAACAACTGGGCGAATAAAACCACTTTTATGATAAATAGCATATATAACTTCTGGCACCCCATGGCCTTTTGCCTCTGGAGCAAAGGTTTTAACCAGCCAAGCAACTATAATCGCACCAATTACCGGAACAAAAACAATACCCCAGCTCCAAGGGGACGGCGCAGTATGCGCGGTTGCAATATAGTGAACGCTTAATTTTCCTAAAAAGAATAAATTATGGAAAAAAGCAATCATCCCTCGAAAAACTACTGCGCCGAAACCTGCAATAATTCCAACGAGAATCGCCATAAAAAACATAAAAACTTGGGCTCTATCAGGCTCTGTGTGATCCTGATATAAATTTGGATCTAACATCTTTGACTTAGACATATTCTTACACCACTCAGCTTAAAAATACAAAAAATATATAAGTATAAGGTTAGAAGCAAAGATACAAAGCTTCAAGCAAAAAAAAAGGCAGCCTAATAATGGCTGCCCTATAAGTGAGGAGTGGTTGGAACTTCGAAAAGAAATCGAAGCTCCACTGTTAATTATACACTAAAAATGTGGAGTTAAAATAGCAAATATCTATATCTAATGTGAGATATTAACCATTCCTTAGGTTATATTTAAACTTAGCTAATTAATATAAACCAATAATATGGCAATATTTCTATGTTACTAAAGTAATTCACGGCATTATCACTGTGATGACCGCTCTTCTAAACTTAGAAGAACCTATCTATAACTAATTACAAGTCAATTTATAATATATAGACAATATCCTCAGGACAAACCAAACTTATCACCTGGGTTAAACTGTTTAAGCTGAGAATACACACAAAAACTAGCGTTTTTATATAAACAATATTAGAATATAAACTCTACTTGTCATTATAAATAAGGGTCATCTCAACTTATGAATACAAATCAACAAAATAACGAGAAAAATCTAAATAAAGATGCAACCCCTGGTTTCATAACAACTATCTTTTTCACAATAACAGCTATTCTATTTGTTCTTATGCTTAATTTACAGTACGGACAAGGGCTATTACCAAATTTACATGGCGACTCCTACGACATGAGGCGCGTATTTCAATTAATACTGATACTTATCCTTGGACTTGCTCTTGCTTGCAATACCAAATGGCGCAACCAATGCATCATACAATTTACACTCATGCCAAGGTTTGTGAAATATTGCATTTATGGGTTTTTTATACTCGGGCTGATATCCTCATCTCTAGTAGGTCTTGGCGTAAATTATCCAACCCTGCCAGATCAAGCATTTTTACAAGTAGGGCTGTATATAAGCTTCTTTTTAATCGGTCTTCTAATTAGTCAGTGGGTCCAAAACAACCCCCAAAAACTTGAACAATGGACAATGGTCACACTGTACATAATGATTGGATTATATTTAATTATGGTTTGTCTCCACATAGTTAATTACCGTCTATCAATGTCAAATAGTAGCATTTATGTTTCTATCCATAATAGCAATGTTTGGCAATATATAATGGCACCATTTTTTGCCAATATTAGATTCCTATCACAATTTATGACTTGGACTTGGCCGCTGCTAGTCCTACCTTTAATTAGTAAGAATACTTTATCTAAAGGAACTAAAACTATTTTATTTATTGTAATACTATGCTGGTTTTTTCAGACTTTTATGCTTCAAGGCCGCTCTAATATGTTGGAGTTTATAATTGTTCCGATTGTACTTTTAGCAATGTTTCGTAAAAAATCAATACCATGGATAAAATGGCAATTACTAGGGGCAATAGCTGGTTTCATTCTATGGTATATCATATATATGCATGTTTTAGATGGCAGCTATCGCCAGAATACGGCCGTCACTGAACATACTGAACGTTGGTTTATTTATCTGGCCTCACTAAAAGCGGCCCTAGCACACCCCCTTCTTGGAATGGGGCCAATGCACTTGTCAATAACACTATTACCGTTGGGAAGCGGAAGTTCAGGCTGGCTGGCTACTCCACATGATGTGTTCTGTAAAATCATCGCTGAATGGGGAATACCAGCTTTCATTCTGTTTTGTATTATAGCGCTCATAGCTCTATATAAATGGGCAAAACTTTCTATTTCACAAGTAAAATTAGTAAACATATCAGATGAGCAGCACAACAAAAACGCTTTATTTATTTGCTTAAGCGCTTCTATTCTATCTGGCCTTATACATAGCATGTTCTCAGGAGTCACCACAATGCCACTATCCCAAACCACTATGATATTAGTATTTGGCTGGGCATTGGGATTTTATCAACTAAACGCTAATAACAAAGATCATATCCAACTTATGCGCATTCAAAATAAAATTAACCCTATCAAGCACATGTTATTTGTTTTACTTTTAATATATGTAACGCTTTTAATGACAAAAGGAATCTTCCCTAGGGTTTATTATTTAACATGGGCTAACTCTATTACTAACTTTACAACAGGAGGCCTATTAGCTCCTAGGTTTTGGGGGCAAGGCGTACTGCAGCTTTTCTCATTGGTAAACTACTACTAAATTTAAGAAACAAAACCTTTTACTTTTCATAAAAAGATCTTTATCCTTTAAGTCGATATTAACTTGTCACACATACTCCCGACACTTTTATGGAACCGAGCTCGTCAAAAGAAAATTATAACAAATATAAAAAGAAATATGATATTTTTGGCATAGGTCACGCCCTGTTGGACCTAGAATATCATGTAGATTGTGAATTTCTAAACAAAAACTCAATCAAACAAGGAAGCATGTCTTTAGTAAATTTTGAGCAACAACAAAAGCTACGTGATCAATTATTAAATAACTCCCCTAACCAAATGCTACCAGCTGGCTCTGCGGCAAACACATTATTTATAATTAGGCACTTAGGAGCCAAGGTTTATTTCCACGCCAACTTAGGCCAAGATGTTATGGGCAAACACTACCAACAGTGCCTAGAACATACGGGGTTAAAAACAAATGTTTCGGCTGATAACTTATTACCGGGCAATACTGGCGTATGCTTAGTTATGATAACCCCTGATGCTGAAAGAACCATGCTAACCAATTTAGGTGTAAGTGATAAATTTGAGCATAACTCTATTAATTTGGCCGAAATGCAACGTTCTAAATATGTATATATCGAAGGTTATTTGGTAACTTCACCTATTGCAAAAACACTGCTTAACACATTAATAACAAAAGCTAGAGAATCTAAAACTAAAATAGCACTTACGCTATCTGATGCAACTTTAGTTACAAATTATCATGAAACATTTATTTATTTAATGCAGGAAAATCCAATTGATCTACTATTTTGCAACCAACACGAAGCCTGCGCATTTGCAAAAACAGATAACATTGAGCAAGCCAAAGAATTTTTAAAACAATATTCAAAACAGTTTGTTATCACTCTTGGCGCTAAAGGCTCATGCATATACGACGGATCTGAATTTCATTATATCAAAGGTATAAAAGTTAATGCCATAAACACCCTTGGAGCTGGAGATATGTATGCTGGAGCTTATCTTTACGCCATAAATCAAGGCTTCACCCCCAAAGCTGCAGGCATATTTGCAAATAAAGCCAGCTCTAAAATTGTCACTCAATCTGGGCCTAGACTCTCCGCCAAAGAAGCAAAACTTCTACACCCTGAATTAGAAAAAACACAGCAAAAGCAAACTACTGTAGAATCTTAGTAAATCCAAATACAACAAAAAAATTGAATATTAGCTGATATTAATTTAACTTAAAGATAATCAGAACATTAATTATATGGCTAAATTATATGAGCACTGAATACCTAATCGGCGTCGATGGTGGCGGTACAAAAACCAAACTTCTTCTAGAAGATACAAATGGCAAGATCTTAGCAACTACTGTTACAGGGCCAAGCAATATAACTCGCTCAATAGATACCGCTCTTTCTTCTATTAAAGAAGGGATTAAAATTTTAATAACTAAAAGTAATTTAAATATTAAGTGCTCTCAAATAAAACTAGGCCTTGGCCTTGCAGGAGCTGAAAATGAACAAATTAAAATGCAGTTTCTTGCCAGAGCCCCGCAATATATTCCTGGAATAAAAAAAATTCTTTTAAAAAGCGATGCTCATGTTGCCTGCGTTGGAATTCATGCAAATAAACCTGGAGCTATCGTTATTGTTGGAACTGGAACCCAAGGCTACCAAATAGAAGAAAATAACAAAACCACTAGAATTGCTTGCTGGGGCTCTCCAGTAGATGACCAAGGAGGCGGCTCATGGCTTGGTCTTGAAGCCATTCGCATGACTTTTAAATGCATAGATGGCCGCCAAAAGCCTAATTTATTATCTGAATCCATCTTTAAACGATTTGACCATAATCTAGATGCCTTTGTAATTTGGGCCAACCAAGCATCTACAGCTGATTATGCTTCTTTAACCAAAGATATCGTTTCAGCAGCGGAGCTTGGTGATACCGCAGCAATTGACTTGCTAAAACGCGCATCTAATGAAATAAGCTTAATTATCAACACATTAAGGGAAAAACGAACTACAGACGAAAAACTACCGCTTTGCATAATTGGTGGCATGGCACCATTCATTAAGCCTTATTTAGATCCAAAAATTGTTGAATCTTTAGCTCCTAGAAAACATGAACATGATGTTTGTGAAGGTGCTATTCTTATGCTTAGGAGCACATTTGCCTAATTTACTTAAATTACTTAATTTAATTCAAAATAAAGTAAATTTTTTATGTATTTATGCCTAATTTTATTGTATAATATAGTCGATAAAAAATGTATTAATTTTGTTATTTTATTTGGATTTAGAAGTCATGCCATTACAATATTTAATAGCCATACTAATTTGTGTAACAGCTACAGCTAGTTACATTAATTTTCGCTATATAAAACTTCCTAAATCTATTGGGCTTACAGTACTGACTCTAGCAATATCACTAATAGTTTTAACTTTAATATCATTTTCGCAACGCTGGGCACTTCCAGTTAAACAAGCTCTAAGCGGAATGAACTTTAATGCTACAGTAATGGATGGTATGCTAAGTTTTCTATTATTTGCAAGCGCACTGCAGATAAATACTTTAGAGATGTCTAAACACAAAAAAACAATTGGGGCACTAGCAACTGCAAGTGTATTCCTAACTTGCGTTTTGCTAGGATTCGCCACCTGGTATGTCACTAACTGGCTTGGGCACCCTGTAGGCCTACTGCCATGCCTGCTATTTGGCGCTCTAATTGCACCGACTGATCCCATATCAGTCTTAGCTGTTATGAAAAGGACCTGCATTCCTAATTCTATTCGCATGAAAATAACTGGAGAATCATTATTCAATGATGCCGTTGGTATTATATTATTTGTACTTATATCTCAACTTGTAACAGGAGAAATACAAAACCTACAATGGCAATATATTGTTATCCTTCTGGTGCGCGAAGGGTTTGGTGGCATAGCTTTAGGCTATGGGTTAGGAATCTTAACTTCATATTTCTTAAGAAGAGCCAACAATGATGAAACGGCAATCACAATTACTCTAGCCTTAGTGACTGGTGGATACGCTCTTGCTACAGCAATCCATGTTTCAGGCCCGATTGCCATGGTCGTGGCAGGTCTTGTTATTGGTGATCAGTGCAGAAAACCGCACTTCTCATCTAACACTGTAAAGCGACTATACAGCTTTTGGGGATTAGTCGATGATATTCTAAACTCATTCTTATTCTCCCTAATTGGCTTAGAAATGCTATCTCTAAAATTTGACTCCACTATATTACTGCTTGGCTTAATGGCATTTGTATTGCTTATAGTTGTTAGAATAATAAGTGTAACTATACCAATAATTCTATTAGAAAAAATTAAAAAAGACACTTGGAAAATGCTATCGGTCATGACTTGGGGCGGCATGCGCGGCGGTCTTTCTATTGCCTTGGCGCTGTCTATACCAGATATAACTTACAAAGGACCGATTATTAGTATTACCTATACTGTTGTTGTTTTATCTATAATCATACAAGGACTCAGCTTACAGCCGCTGGTTAACAAGCTATTTCCAAGTAAAAAACAAGCTGATGCAGCACCTGATGCAGGCAAAATATCTAAAGACTCTGGTGCTATCTCAAGTAAAAAATAAGATATAGAATTATACCAGCTCAAAACCTTCCACCGGCCTTAATTTCATTTGATTCTGAATAGATCTCAAAACACTTTGACTCTCTTCTTCTCGCCTTTGCTTATAAAAGGCAAAAAATACATCATACTCTTTTGACTTCTCAGCCAAAGCATCACTTGTAAAAGGAATATCACTACCATCTGTAAGAGAAAATAAATATGCCTTTAAGCCATTTTCTAAGCGTGAACCCAAACTAAAAGGCATTAAAGATCTAACACCATTATTTAAACTACAATTATCTCGCAAATAATTCATAAAATCGCCATTTGTGAAACTATTCTGCCAGCGGGACATACATGGCAATACAAAATTAACTATCACTTCTTTATAATCACTTTTTTCCTTTAAAACGGAAGATTCATCCAGCGCTAACTGGTTCAAACGCTCATAAATTTCACGTAGTCGATCAACCTGACTGTGAAGTTTACTCAATCTAAAATTAATTAATTCTTCAAAAACCTGGTATTCCCAATCTCCTAAATTACCTACATCTTGACTTATACCCGAAACACCAGCCGGCCCATCAATGCAACAACTTCTCCATAACTGCACACACTTAGCTAATAGATCATGTGACCAAGGCAAAGGCGGTAAGAAAAGTAATCTGCCAAGCATACTCTCTTGTAACTTATGCTCAAGTCGTTCCATCATTGCTTTGTCAATAGAACCCTCAAACTCACCCGAAGAGCCGCTAGAACCACAAGCATCTGAAATCATAAGTTTTATTTCATGCCTAATACAATCAGACTGCACCTGCCCAGATAAAAGAGCAGCAACACGATCACACCAATTATCAAGCGGCTGCCCCACCAAGGTTTTAATATTAAAAACTGATCTTTGCCCCATATTCATATCAGGACAGAAATTATTAATCCATTCGGTATAATATTTATGATAAATATCATTAGATTCTTTTTGTAAATCACTCTTCAGCTCTAACCAAATTCTTGCAAAATCAGATGACATTAATCTGACACCCCTGCAATGATATTATAATTTTATAGTAATAATATCGCGTTAGAACCCAGTGTCAATTTGTTTTTTATACTTTGTTTTTTATACTTTAATCTTTAAAGCGTAAAGCTATAAAGTCTTACGCAAGAACCAGCGCTGGCAGCCGTTATAAAAATCTGGCATATCTGCTATAACTTTATATCCAAGCTTCTCATAAAAAGGTCTAGCCTGAAAATCAAAGGTATCAGTAGTAGAGTATTTGCAACCTTTTGATCTAGCTAAAACCTCCGCCTTTTCCATAAGCTCAGAGCCATAACCCTGGCCCCTTAGAGAATCATGCACCCATAAAGAATCAACAAATATAGTATTCTTATAAATCTGGCCAAAAACCCCACCTTTAACCTGATCCATATCATCTTTTAAAAAATAATAGAAAAAATCTGGTGCTTGCCCAAAATTATCGGTATTAAACTTTACCATTGCTTGATGAACAACATGGTAATCTTCCCGTGGGGGGCTATCATGATGAACTATTTTGAATTTCTTAGCTGGTACTGGCATGGCTACATCCTTTTTTAAATACTCACATACTAAATTAAATTTAACATTGTCTTATGTTATTATACACCAATTATACACTAGTTATCCAGAGATCACTCAAAAATTATAAGCCTAGAACTCCATAAATCCACCCTAGATATACCAATACATTTATAAATGCCAATGGAATTCCAACTATAGCAAAACGCCAGAAAGTTAAAGAATGCACTCCCTTTTTCTCAGCTATTTGCACTACAATCATATTGCTAGCTGCACTTATTATAAATATATTACTAGCCATAGTACTACCCATAGCTAAACAAACATACGATGTAATTTGGCTATGATCAATAAATGGCAGATATAACTGCACCAAAGGCACGTTTGAAATGACCTGACTACCAATCAAACTTAAAAATACAACTACAGATGGGGCTTGTAAATCTAACTTACTATTGTGAATCCAATTTTGAAAAAAGTGCGCATGCCAAACCGCAGCCATTACTACAAATAAAGACACAAAAAGAGTCAGTGTGTGCCAATCTAATTTTTTCAAGATAATTAATCTGTTTTTATAAAAACAATAAATCGGCAAACAAGCAATTACAGATAATGCGCCAATTGGTAAGGGAGATGAAGTCTGAACAAACTGAGCAATCGCATCATATAAGATCATACACAAAAACAAAATTAATGATAAATAAATGGGCCAAAGGGAATTTCTATCCTGAGGCTCAAGCTGATCCCCCGACTTACCATGAATTGCGCCAAAACAAATACTCTCATCTAAGTTCGAAGACCCACTAGCCAAATCAGCACGATAGCACCAGCGTAACCAATAATAACATATAACCAAATTAACCAATGTAGGCAAAGCCAAATAATAAAAAAAAGTTAAAAATGGCGTTCCCATATGTGAAGATACCGCTACCAACACATTTTGCGGATTACCGATAGGAGTCAGCATACTTCCAATTGATACACAAAAACAAAGCCCCAGCAAAAATAAATTATTCGGTACTCTGAACCTTCTAGCTAATAAAAGTGCAATCGGAGTTGCAATAACTGCTATCGTATCTTTAGTTAATAATGCACTAGCAAGGGCGGCACTTAATAAAAACAATGCTAGAATCCTACGAGGGTCACTTATTTTCATAAAAAACTTGGTACAAAAGCTCGATAGAATACCAGATGTTGCTAATGCCTCCCCCAAACTAAATGCGCCAAATAAAAACAAAATAACATTCCACTTTATCGCAACTATAGCTTGAAGCGGTGTAATTTGAGCAGTCGCAACCACTAATATCGCACCAATAGTGAAAATCTGCCAAATAGCTAATTTAAAGGGAAGCTGGTGCCGAAGAGCAACTGAAAAAAAGATGAAGGCTAAAATTATTAAACTAAGTGGCATATTAAGTATGTTCCAAAATTTATTATAATTTGTTATTAATGCAATTCACGGCTAAGCCTTTCTAACCAGGGTTGAGTGATGCATAAACCAATAGATAACCGCGACAAAAACACCCCCGATAAGCGCCGCTAAAACCCATACCCAGGCTGAAAATAACTGCGGCATGACCCCAAGCTTTGTAAGTCTGTTAATATCCCGCGCGACTCCACCTGCAAAACAAATATGTAACAATATATTAAGCATGAAAATAATTATACTACCATGCTGAACCATAGTAGAAAACTGATTTAATAGCTGATCCATTTAAATACACCTCTTTTTAATAAGCAAAATCTAAAATAAAATTGAGCCTGGAACTCTTGTAAGTGGTATTAAACCTTGCACATTCTTTTTCCAAATTCAAATTATGATTAGATAGGCATAATAATTCAAACTAAGCCCAAGTACAATAAGTTAGATTAGTAGCTATTTTAAATATTTTCTAATGAGAGGATAGATATGCCACATATGCGTATGACAAAATATATAAAATTCCGAAAACTATCGGAAAGACCGACTCAATAGAATTAAGAGGATTTTTCTTGTGAGAAACAAAATGTCTATCCGACACCATACATGGATTAGATGGCAACTTGCCCTCAAGTTCGGCTATGACAGCCTTTTTGGCTCGAGCATGTTGTCTATAATATTTTGCCAATCTCCACCACGCAAAACACAAAATCAATAACCCAACTAGTGTTATAAGTAGTAAAAACAAATTAGGAACTGTCGGCTGACGGCTTAAAGATAAACCAATAATCCCAATAATAATCACATGCACTGTTAAGAAAAAAGTATTTATAATAGTTCGTCTTGAGTTAATATTATCTGCGATATTAACATAGAGCTTATATTGCTCCATCAAAAGATGGTGATACGTCTCATTGTTAAAACGCTCGGTATCTTCATCATTCCATAAGGAGCTTACATCAGGGTTCTCCGGCGTGCCGATCATATCAGAATCAGAATTAGACATTTAAATCTCCAAAATATAAATATAATAAATTTAAATAATTAAATTAAGTTTATCAGAGTTACGCAAAAACTGGCAAATTATTTAATCCTTTTGCAAAATAGCACCCTCACATGATATTATCCGGCAAAATCAAATAATGTGTTTTTAATAATATGCAACAAACTATACCCAATAAAAATAAGCGCTCAAGACGGCGCCGAGCTCGCTTACCAGAAGGTGAATTTGATATAACAATTGAAGACTCAAAACCTCTTGGGTTAAGCCATGAAGGTCGCGGTATTGGCAAAATTGATGATAAAACACATTTTATATCTTATGCCCTACCAAATGAAACTATTAGCTTCAAATATCAATCAAATCGCAGCCAATTTGCTGAAGGTCGCGCTATTGAGATAAAAGAAAATCCACATCCAAATCGAGTAGAACCAAAATGCAAAGTATTTGGGACCTGCGGCGGCTGTGCTATGCAGCATTTAGATCATAAATCACAAATAGAATTTAAAGATAAATTATTATTTCAATTATTAGAACATCAAAAAGTTTTTCCTAAAAACAAACTAGAGCCTCTTAGCGCTAACCCTTTAGGTTATAGACACAAAGCTAGAATTGGGGTTAAGTATGTCCCTAAAAAAGGCGGGGTTTTAGTTGGATTTAGAGAAAACGATGGCCGATTTATAACTAATATGGATTCCTGCCCTATATTAGCTCCACAAATTGGAGAAAACTTAAGTTTATTAAAAGAGTTTATTTTTTCTTTAGATGCCAAAGCGAGTATCCCTCAAATTGAAGTTGCCATTACAGAAGATCAAACAGCTTTAATTTTTAGACACTTAGAAGATTTATCAAAAACAGATCAAGAAAAGTTATGTGATTTAGGCAAAGATAATAACTGGATCATTTATTTACAGCCCAAAGGCCCTAGCACTATTCATAAAATATATCCGATATCTCAAGAGCATGATCTGCTTAACTATAAAATTCCTGATTTTGATTTAACCATGAATTTCCACCCGAGTGATTTTACTCAAGTAAATCCACAAATAAATCAAAAGATGTTAAATCAGGCTGTTAAATTATTAAATCTAAATAAAGAAGATAAAGTTTTAGATTTATTCTCAGGTATCGGCAACTTCACCTTACCAATTGCTAAACACTCTAAATTTTGTGTAGGAATTGAAGGCTGTGAGATTTTAACCCAACGAGCAGCACAAAATGCTAAATCAAATAATATAGATAATACTGAATTTTTCACAGCAGACCTTTTCCAACCTGAAAAAATAATCCCTTTAATTAAAAACAAATATCCAGATATCAATAAAATCTGCCTCGATCCTCCAAGAGATGGCGCCTTTGAATTAGTCAAAAATATAAATATCCTTGACCCTGAGACTATATTATATATATCATGCAATCCGCAAACTCTAGCTCGCGATGCACAAATATTATGTCATGAACATAACTATGAAATAACTCATGCCGGTATCATGGATATGTTCCCTCATACTAAGCATATGGAATCTATGGCTGTATTTCATAAAAAGTAGCTTTTCAACAGTTTTATCCACAGACTTATGACAATTAAACTTACAAACCCCAATCTGTGGATAAAACTGTTCATAATACTCTGGTAACAGTTTGTAACCTTGAGCTTACGCAAAAAAAGCGCCAAAAAATCACACAATAAAACACATATATATCAACAGCTTAAAATGCAAGTACCTTATGTATAACATTTTTTTTCTGTAAGGGTCTAGTAAACACTCTTCTGTGCATAAAACAATGCAAATAACAGCAAAGATTGTTATATCAAGGTGTTGGGAGGTTATATCTGAGGTTAAATTTGTTAGTTATTAACAACAATTGTGTTTATACCATGACAGTTTTAAAAATTTATGTCGCATTATGTTTTTATTAGGCCTAAAAAAAACTTATCAATTTGTGTTTCTATCTATCCAAATCAAATCAGGCGCTTAATTGCCATGTAATATATAATTATATTTGTGGGATATTAGCAAACCACAGTCGCTGCAATTGGCAGGAGATTGCCACACTCGCCTACGGCTCGCTCGCAAAGACTGCGGAGGGGTTTTTTACCCTAATAAAAAACATTCCCAACACCGTCGTTGCGAGGAACGAAGTGACGAAGCAATCTCCTACACAGCTGCTGTTGACTTACTAAAAACTATAGTCGCTGCAATTGGAATGAGATTGCCACACTCACCTACGGCTCGCTCGCAACGACTGCGGAGGGGTTTTGATTTGTTTACCTATATATCTTCAAAACTTGCACAAGAGATAAAATCTAGCAATACTAACCTACAACTAATTTAAAACTTATTAACCATACAAACAAACACCCAACCAAACGCCAACAAAATACTTAACAAAATACCAATGACTAATCTAAAACTAGACAAATGGATTATTTCCAGCACACTACTATTAATGATAATTGGCTTAGTTATAGTCGCATCATCATCGATAGCTGTAGCTGATAACTCATATCACAAGCCGCTATATTTTTTAATGCGCCAATCAATTTTTTTAGTATTAGCATTATCTGTTGCTCTAACCACTCTTTTTATTCCAATAGAATTTTATTTTAAAAAACACAATATAATTATATGGGCCTGCTTTTTATTATTAATAGCAGTTCTTATACCTGGGATTGGGCAAAGTGTAAACGGCTCAAGACGCTGGATAAATTTAGGAATCATGTCCTTACAAGTATCAGAAGGCGTAAAACTTGGGATGATAATCTATCTAGCAAAAGAGCTTACCCTAATTAAAAACATTAAGATAAATGAAGTTCAAAATCTTGGCAAACCTATTATCTTATTATTATTAGCTAGCATCTTATTATTAATTGAACCTGATTTTGGTGCAACTTGTGTTATATGTGCCAGCGCCCTTGGAATGCTTTTTATAAGCGGTGTAAGATTAAGATGGTTTATTTTGATGATCACTTTTATGATAGCTGCTATGAGCGCGCTAGTGATCTTCTCGCCGTACAGATTTGCAAGATTAACCGGTTTTTTAGACCCTTGGGCACATAAATATACCGCAGGCTATCAACTCACCCAATCTTTAATCGCCTTTGGTCGTGGCGGCATATTTGGAGTCGGCCTTGGCAATAGCATTCAAAAACTATTTTATCTTCCCGAAGCTCACACCGATTTTGTTTTAGCAATAGCTGCAGAGGAGCTAGGTTTAATAGGTGTTTTAGTTATATTAGGCTTATATGCAATTTTAATCTTTCGCGGCCTTAAAATAGCTAATAGAAATTTAACGAATAACTACAAATTCCATGGTTATCTTGCATATGGGCTCACCTTTTGGCTCGCCTTACAAATGCTTATAAATGTTGGAGTAAATATAGGCTTATTACCAACTAAAGGCTTAACTTTACCATTTCTAAGTTATGGCGGCAGCTCCATGTTACTAAATGCCATTGCAGTTGCGATATTAATTCGAATTGATTTTGAGTATAAGATTTATCGGCGCGTGCGCGCGTCTAGAGTAACCAACCGCACTTAGCAGGCAAGTTATAGCATCATTACACTACAAATAATCAAACAGACTCGGCAGCATATTTAAAGGAATGAAGTGTATAGAAGTCGTGCCAACCTGCACCTTTCCTATCTGATTTTTAGTAATCATAAAACCCTTTTGTGGCTTATAAACCT
Organism: uncultured Francisellaceae bacterium; assembly: GCA_905612315.1. Classification (GTDB taxonomy): domain Bacteria; phylum Pseudomonadota; class Gammaproteobacteria; order Francisellales; family CACEW01; genus CAJQSL01. Next base: position 1,237 of record CAJQSL010000098.1, on the reverse strand, counting down.
CAATAAAAGATCTATAACCTCGACTAATACTAAGCTTTGTCATCTTACGATACTTTACTTCAATTGGTATAATTCTATCGACTCCTTCCTTTAGAACAAAATCCACTTCTGCCCCACCTTTTGTGCGCCAATAATTTATTGCCCACTCTTTTCTACCTTGAGCTTTAAACTTAACCAACTCCTGAAAAACCATGTTTTCTACGAGAAGCCCAACGTCAGATCTGCTCTTTAAATCTAGGAAATTTTCTATAGATTTATTCCTAAAACCATTATCAATAAAATAACAAATAGGATTTGATGTAAGCTCAGTCCGCTTATTCCCGACAAAAGGACGAATTAATTGAACAACAAAAGTTTGCTCTAGAATACTAATATAATTTCTAATGGTTTCTACATTTACATTACAATCAACGGCTAATTGTTGAAAATTTAATAATTGACCTGAACTATGTGCCAATAAACCAATTAATTTTAAAATAACATCTGGTTTGCCAACTTTTAGAAACTCGATAATATCTTTTTGTATATAATTATTAAATAATTCTTGTAGAAATATATTTTTCTCTTTTGCAAGATACACTTGAGGATAACTTCCATAAAGTAATATCTCTTCATAACACTTATCAAATGGAATTTCTGTGCAACTTAATGGGTAGATTAGTGTGGATAACTGTCGGCCAGTTAAATGCTCAGACACTTTGCTTTTTATTTCAAGCCCAGAAGAACCAGAAGCAATCATTTTGATAGGAAGCTTCAAATCAGCGATGATCTTTAGTAAAAGACCAGGAGACTCGAGACGCTGAACTTCGTCAATAAATAAAATAAATTTTTTAAGCCCAAAAACTTCCTGGGCTTCAGATAAAAAAGTAGCTGAACTAAGCCACTGCCTAATAGAGCTATAGTCACAATTTAAATATAATAACTGTGTATAACGTTTTTTTGTAATAAGCTGATTACACAGATATTTCCCTAGGGTAGTTTTACCAGATTGCCTTGGTCCAATCAAAATACTCCACAAACTATCCCAATCTTCTTTCTCAAGAAACTCACTTTGTAATCTATCAATATAATCAATGAACTCAGATGAAATTAACGAGACGGGACTTTCTTGTGATTGAAGCCAGGGGTTTTGCTGATGAATACTTAATAATAACTCTGAATCCATAGAATATCCTTACTTAAATTTGGTTAACCGTATTTAAGTAAGGATATTACATGGGTGCAGTATAATCAAGTT
>CAJQSL010000097.1 GCA_905612315.1 uncultured Francisellaceae bacterium | reverse complement strand
AAACAACTTTCACATCAAGAAAACTAATTAAACCTGATTAAATAAACCAATTTAAACGTTTTTTTGAAATCGACTATTGCGTCGAACGAGAGTGATTATACCTACCTAGAATTCAGAGTCAACACCTTTTTAGCAATTTGTTAGGAAATAACTAAAAGCAATTTTCAATTAACTTGAAATTAATCAAAAAACCATTATTAATCAACCACCAATAGAGCTTTACTTTTGTTCACTGCCTTTGATTTCATCTGCACCAGCACCTGCACCTGCACCTGCACCAGCACCTGCACCCATGTATACAAGCGCACATTTACCCTTACGAGCAGGAACAACTACGCAGTGAATGGATTCCCCAGTAAAACCAACCTTAAGAGAAAAAGGTAACCCATCGACACTTAACTCCTTAACGTAAGTTCTCCCCTCATGTGCACTGGACTGGACAGGTTCCCCATGAACCACACCATCAAAAGCTTTTCGGGCCAACGTGGTGATTTTGCCTTCAAAAGCTTTTCGGGCCAAAGTGGTGATTTTGCCTTCGATAAAGTCTAAACTCTCATCTAACCCCGCCTCAAAAAAAAGTCGAGCAGTTGCAGTTGCAACAAACCTTTCCTCAAGCTTCTTCAATGCATCCTCCCTCCTCCTATCATCTTTTGGAAGTGCTCTTACAATTGCATTAAGACCATCTTCATCTGCAACATCTACCACACTTTCAAGCCAATCTTCATCTTCACTTGCAGCAACTACCAACCTTCCAAGACAACCATCAACACTACATGCAGCTCTCAACATACGAACCAAAACTCCTTCAAATCTAGGCTTATCTACAAGCGAAGCTCTACACAGCCTCTTAAGACCTTCATTACTTGCAGCCCCCAGAATCGTTTCAAAATCTTCTTGTTTTTCCATACCCACCATATTCTCAAAAAATCTCTTACTTGCTTCAGAAACCAAAGAAGTAAGCTTCTCTTTAGACAAGAGTTTTATTAACCACGGGAAGTCATCCCAACCCTTATCTTCTACTAATATTTCAAACTCCTCAACACTCATAGCACCAAAAACTTCTACCTTTGTTTTTTCACAAAACTGAACAAGAGATTCAAGACAACACTCGCTACCCTCAGAAGGAATATCTAAAAATCTTTTTAACACTCCTTTATCAGAGAAAATATATTTTAGAATACCTTCATGCCCTTGTTCTTTTAAATTTGATAATTGTTCTTTTAAATTCCATAATAATATAGCTTCATGCGATTCATTGTCGACAATATATTCTTGAGCTTCTTTGCATTCGAATAAACTTAATACATCACCATTTTTTTCAAGGAAGTGATTAAGGCTATCACTGTAATCTGCAATAAACTCTATAGCAACCCATCCCAACTCAGTATAAAAATCATGGAATTCTTTTTTTCCGCCTGAATCAAAAAAACTTACGTTATCGTCCGTCACCTGCTCCCATGTACGCTGGTGGTCAGATTCTCCTGACATATCAAAACTCCTTTTTCTAAATCCAAACTAATAAACCTAAAAAACAAAAACCCCAATATCCACTGGGACCATACAAAATGATTATACCAGAAATTCTGCTAGATATAGATATATTACTATATTAATATAGTAATATATCTATATCTAATTAAACCAACGTAACAAAAAAACCTAACTAACCCGATAATCCTTAACCCCAACACTCGCCAAAACATCCATTTGCGCTTTCAACTCATCTTTATTACTAGCTGGCGACAATGCTACTTGATACCCTCCACCCTTGCGCTCGATAACTGGCTGCAAATTATTTAAAATCAACTCAGCCCTCACAGAATTAGCTGATTTATAATTTTTAAATCTCGGAACTGTAATATTATACGGGCCTGAACCCAATTTTAAATGCTTAATTCTTTGCCCAGGAGATGGCGCCACTTTTACTTTTGATTTTGTTTTTTCTTTTGTTTTTGCTATTGGAGCATCTTGCTTTTTGATATTAGCATTATCATCTTTATTATCTGCAAACTTATATTCGGAAACATCTTTTGACCCACTTAACTCATCAGAGACAACTAATTTAGGAAGATCATTAGACTTTAAAACTTTTTCTCCAGGCTTTTTGCCAGATAATAAATTATAAAAATCAAAATCAGGCTGCGATACTAATTTTGGAGCAGCTTTAACTTTTTGATGCGTTTTCTCAACACTAGATACCATTTTCATAGAAACCATTAGTAATAAGAATAGTACCAACATGCCTATGCCAATTATAAATAGCCATTTAGAATCTATAGAATCAGAAGAACCTGATGAATTAGACTCAGGTTGCGTATTATTAGAAAACTGCTGCTTATTTAAATCAAAGCGATTACGCTTTCTGGCATAATCTTTCACCACATGCCTCTTTGTATTTGATTATAGGTATTATTTGGCCGCCATTGCTTTGATCTTAGCAAATAAACGACTCTTTTGCCTAGCAGCTTTGTTTGCATGGATTAAACCTTTATTAGCAAAGCTGTCTAAAGCTTTCTCTGCAGTTTTAAATGCTTCTTTTGCTTTATCTTTATCGCCTATAAGAACTAACTTCAATACTTTCTTTAAAGAAGTACGCATCATTGAGCGTAAGCTCATGTTGTGGTCACGACGCTTTTGATTCTGCCTAACACGTTTCCAAGCTGATTTTGAATTAGCCAAGGTTTTTCTCCATAAATTTCAAAATAATAAAACAAAATAATTCTTATAAATCTAGGCTTAACACCTTTTAGATCCATATTAAGGTGCATATCATATATTCTATCGCCGGCAGCTGTCAATCCCCTTACAAATAAAATTCAAACAAAATTCAAATAAAAAGTGAATTAAATTTTTATATCACTAGCATTTCCTTTAGAAAAAGCAAAAACTATGGTAAACTTTATCGATAATCTTTTTGTATAAAAATCATGAGGAAACTGCCTGTGAACGCCACTGATGCGACGATAAACGATAAAGAAGAGTACAAAGCTGAAAGCATTCAGGTCCTAAAAGGACTTGAAGCAGTAAAAAAACGCCCAGGCATGTACATTGGGGACACAGACGATGGCACTGGTCTACACCACATGGTTTTTGAAGTTGTTGATAACTCTATCGATGAAGCTCTGGCTGGTCACTGTGACACCATCTCAGTTACTATAAATGCCGATGATTCTGTAACTGTATCTGATAATGGTCGTGGAATTCCTGTAGATATGCACGAAGAAGGCAAATCTGCAGCGGAAGTAATTATGACGGTTCTACATGCTGGTGGTAAATTTGATAGCAACTCATATAAAATATCTGGCGGCCTGCACGGTGTGGGCGTATCTGTTGTAAACGCTTTATCTCAAAAACTTATCTTAACTATCCACAAAAATGGCAAAACTTATAAACAAACTTATGCAGATGGAGCTCCAACTAGCGAGCTAGAAGTCGTTGGAGATACTGACAAAACTGGCACAACGGTTCATTTCACCCCCGCATCTACCACTTTTACAATGACAACATTTGATTATCCAATATTAAAAAAGCGTTTACGTGAATTATCTTTTTTAAACTCAGGCGTAACAATTAGACTAGCTGATAATAGAATAGACTCTCCTCAAAGTGACGTATTTAAATATGAAGGCGGTATAAAAGCGTTTATTGAGCATTTAAATCAAAATAAAAACAAAGTACATGATGATGTAATTTATATTACAGCGACTAAAAACGATATCTCTCTTGAATTAGCCATGCAATGGAATGACACCTACCAAGAAAACATTTTTTGTTATACCAACAATATCCCACAACGTGATGGCGGAGCGCATTTGGCAGGGTTTCGAAGCGCTTTAACTAGAACTTTAAATAATTATATAGAAGATGCGAATTTAACTAAAAAAGAAAAAGTAACCACAATGGGTGATGATGCCCGCGAAGGCTTAACTGCTATCGTATCTGTTAAAATGCCTGATCCTAAATTTTCATCGCAAACTAAAGATAAATTAGTATCATCTGAAGTTAGGGCTATAACTGAGTCTTTATCCGCGGAATATTTAAAAGATTTCTTATTAGAAAATCCTAGTGAAGCTAAGAAAATTGCAAATAAAATGATTGAAGCTGCCCGTGCTAGAGAAGCTGCAAAACGCGCCCGAGAAATGACTCGCCGCAAAAGCGCTTTAGATATCGCAGGCTTACCCGGGAAACTAGCCGACTGCCAAGAAAAAGATCCAGCTTACTCAGAATTATATTTGGTTGAGGGTGATTCAGCCGGCGGCTCAGCCAAACAAGCAAGAGCCAGGCGTACCCAAGCGATCTTACCACTTCGAGGAAAAATTCTAAATGTTGAAAGAGCAAGATTTGATAGAATGATCAGCTCGCAAGAAATTGGCACCTTAATTACGGCTTTAGGTTGCGGCATTGGCAAAGAAGAATACAACATTGAAAAGCTAAGATATCACAAAATAATAATCATGACTGATGCGGACGTCGATGGCGCACACATTCGAACATTATTATTAACTTTTTTCTACAGGCAAATGCCAGAGTTAGTTGAAAGAGGTTACATCTATATCGCGCAGCCTCCTTTATATAAAATCAAGCGTGGCAAACAAGAAACTTATCTTAAAGATGACCCCGCCCTACGGGACTTCTTATTACAATCTGCAATTGATGGCACAAGGTTATATCCAGATCGAAACAAAAGCGCCCCAATTCAAGAAATTGGCTTAGAGCAATTATTAAAGCAAGCGCAAAAAGCTGAAGATATTGTCGCAAGATTATCTAAACAATTTGCTAAAAGTATTTTAGAGGCCTTTATTACTCATCCTAAATATGACGAGAAACTAAATGCTGATCTTGATGAGCAACACAAATGGTGCAATGCTTTAGCAAAATTTATTAGCGAGAATAATGAGAGCATTAAATGTGAATGCACTACTGCAGCAAGCACGCAGGATAATATCCAAGATCAAGAAGAAACTAATGAATCTAACTCTAATTTAGAGCAACCCCATATACCAAATCAAGACAGATTATCTCCTGTCATAATAAAACTAATTCACTATGGCGTAACTCAAGAATATGTTATTCCAGCTGAATTTTTTGAATCTAAAGATTATCTAAGACTAGTTGAATTTGGCGAGGCTCAAAATGGCTTACTAGATCCTAAAGAAGCTTATATTGAAAGAGGCCAAAAATCTTCTGCAGTAAAAAACCTACAAGAAGCAATTGATTGGCTTATGAAAGAAGCCAAAAAAGGCCAAAGCGTTCAGCGTTATAAAGGTTTGGGTGAGATGAACCCCGATCAACTATGGGAAACAACCATGGACCCTGAAAACAGACGGATGCTACAAGTTTCTATTCAAGACGCCATGGAAGCTGATGTTTTATTTAGCACTTTAATGGGTGATGTCGTTGACCCTAGAAGGCGATTTATAGAACAAAATGCTCTCAATGTTTCGAATCTAGATGTTTAAAATACTCTTTCGATAGACGCATATCATATCCACAGTATATATAGTAGTGTTGCAATTACTGAAATTGATATTAATTGATGACTTAGATTGCCCTTATCTACATATGTGCTCTAGTCTTTATTGGATTTTATCTAGCATTAAGATAAACTAGGCTATAAATGTATAGATAAAAAAATTTTATATTCTTTATTAAAATAACAAACTAAACTTATGCAAAACGGTGAGGAAAATACGAACATGAAACCTGCAAAAACAATCGCACTTCTCCAACAAAAAGGAGGCTCTGGCAAAACCACTACATCTTTAAACATTGCCGGGTCTTTAAAGGAGCAAGGCTTTAAAGTCGCAATTTGCGATATGGATAAAGACAAGCCTGATGCTTGGTCATGGGCTGTCAAAAGTGATTCCATGAAAGATATGGCTTTTCAAATTGATGAGAAAAATGCAAGAGATCAGATAAATAAATTAAAACAGCAATATGATTATTTAATCATAGATACCCCGCCGAACTTCCAAACAGCCGCATTAAAAGCCGCACTATTGGCTGATTTAGTAATTATCCCAACTGCCCCAAGCGGCATGGATTTATCTGGCCTTATGGAAGCTAAAGAGTTAGCCCTAACCGCTGACAGGCCTTTTAAATTATTAGCAAATAGAATAGCTAAAAACACAACTATGTCTAGAAGCTTATTATCTGTATTAGATGAAGAAGGCCAAGCCTTTGATGTAAGTATATCTCAGAGTGTAAAATTTGTTGAAGCTGAATCCGAAGGCTTATATATCGGCGAATATGCTCCTAACAGCATTTTACATAAACAAGTTAAGCGCCTAGCAAAAGAAATAGTTTTCTTTTTTGAACACGAAATGGAGACTTGCACAATATGATGAAAAGAATATCTTTGATGGGTAGAAAACGTACCCGAGAATTAGGTAAAGATTCAGTAGAAGTTACTGAACTCAAAAAAGAGCAATTATTATCTATGAAATTAGATACTCTAAATAAAGATGCCAAAGCAACTGGCACTTTAGTTGAGTTAGCTATTACTCAAATTTCAACGGATAAAAATCAGCCAAGAAAAAGTTTTTCTAATATTGATCTGCTAGCTAATAGCGTTAAGCAGCAAGGCATTATCCAGCCTATTATCATAAAAAAAGATGCAAATAAAAACAGCTCTTTTATTATAATTGCAGGTGAGCGAAGATTTTTAGCTGCAAAACAAGCAGGCCTTGATACCGTGCCATGTATTGTTCGTGAAGAAGATGATGCCACTACTTTATTAATTCAGTTACTGGAAAACTCGCAACGTGAGCAGGTTGCGCCACTAGAAGAGGCTTATGCTATCCAAAAATTAATAGATAACATGACATTATCTAAATCCCAAATAGCTAAAGAACTTGGACAGCCAGCTTCTTGGGTTTCTATGCGACTAAGCTTATTAAATGCCAGTGATAAAATTAAAAAGCTAATTACTGATCATAAAGTAGAAGATTTTAGAACTGTACATGAGCTTAGAAAATTAGAAGAAGAATCCCCTAAAGATGCTAGTGATATTATTCAAAAAATAAGCAAAAACAAGCTAACCGGCAGTTATCGTACGCAAATTAGTAAAGTTAGAGAACGAAAGAAACAGGAGCTAACAACACACACCTGTAAATCATCACAAATAAAAAACATTTCCTATGAGAATAATGAGTTAATAATTCACCAAGACAAAAAGAAGATTAAATACTATATTTCTAAAGATGATTTGAAAAAACTCATTAAGAATTTAAATAAGCAGATTAATTAAAACATATAGACAAACCGTTTCAATTTAATTTGGTTTGTCTATAGTAACAAAGAGGTTGTGTTATGAGACGGAAGTTTTATATTGGTCTTGGTGTCTTTTTATTAATAATAGCTCCCATATTTGGCATAATTAATGATCTTATCTGGCTTTCCATTTATATCATTCCTCTAATATGTTTATATATTTATGATATTACCCAAAAAAATCATACTATATTACGCAACTTTCCTATCTTAGGGCATATAAGATATATAATGGAGTTTTTTCGCCCTGAGGTGCAGCAATATTTTATAGCTGATGACAAAAGTGAGCGCCCTTATGATAGAGAAACACGAAATGTAATTTACCAAAGGGCAAAAGGAATAAGAGATACCGTACCATTCGGAACTGACAGAGACATATTAGCTGATAATTATGAATGGATACTGCACTCACTTAATCCCGTAGATGTTTCTGAAGTTGAACCAAGAGTTATGTTTGGAGGGCCTGATTGCAAAAAACCATATTGTGCCTCAAGATTAAATATATCTGCCATGAGTTTTGGCGCTATATCTTCACATGCAGTTTTGGCTCTTAATAAAGGAGCAAAATTAGGTAATTTCGCTCACAACACTGGCGAGGGCGGCTTAAGTGACTACCACCTATCTGGCGGCGGAGATATTATCTGGCAAATAGGCACCGGGTATTTCGGTTGTCGCGATAAAGATGGTAACTTTCATGAAGAAGAGTTTGCCAAAGAAGCCACCCGCGAACAAGTTAAAATGATAGAAATAAAACTATCTCAAGGAGCAAAACCTGCACATGGTGGAATATTACCAGCTGCTAAAATAACACCTGAAATTGCTAGAATAAGAAAGATAAAAATGGGCGCTGACTGCGTATCTCCACCAGCACATAGCTCCTTTAACTCCCCTGCTGGATTGTTAAAATTCGTAAAAAAACTACGTAAACTATCTGGAGGAAAACCTGTTGGTTTCAAATTATGTATAGGGCGAAGGAGTGAGTTTTTAGGAATATGTAAAGCAATGCTAGACACCAAAATAACTCCTGATTTTATTACAGTAGACGGAGCTGAAGGCGGCACTGGGGCAGCTCCTTTAGAGTTTTCAAACCATGTTGGCACTCCTCTTAATGATGGACTTATATTTGTGCATAATGCACTAGTTGGGATTAACCTTAGAGACAAAATTAGGATTATATGTGCTGGGAAAGTTGCAACTGGCTTTGATATGGTTACTAAAATAGCCCTAGGTGCTGATACCTGCAATGCAGCTCGTGCAATGATGCTATCGATAGGATGCATTCAATCAAGACAATGCAATACTAACGGATGCCCAACAGGAGTGGCAACGCAAGATCAAAAACTTGTAAAAGGGTTAGTAATTGATCGTAAAAAAATAAGAGTCGCTCAATATCATGATGCTACAACTCACAGCTTTATGGAACTAGTTGGCTCAATGGGTATAAATGATCCGAGCCAATTAAACCCTGCTCATATTGTAAGAAGGCTAGGTCCAGGAAAAATTAAACACTATAATGAAATATATGAATATTTAGAACCTGGAGATTTACTAAAAGCAAAAACACCAGAGAGCTTTGCTTATCACTGGAAAAAGGCTGATCCTAATAAATTCTAATACTTAATTAATTTTGGCGAGATTACCCTAAAGCAAGGGTTTGCACTCAGCACAAAACCTGTTAAGATAAAAACCAGTTAGAAATAGTTATCTAACTTTATTTAAACTTAAAAACGAATTTTAAAGGGATAAAAATGGCTAATCTACTTGCTAAAAGCGACAGCCCCAAATCAAAATTATCTTCTGTATCTACTTCGTTTTCTTGTTATTGTAATTCTCAAAACTCTTGCTTATGTCTATGCTGCTGTTGTTGTTGCTAATTAAATCTTGAAACAACACTTTCTTAATAACTTTTTTATAAAAAATAGTACAATATAGCACAATATTTATACGGAGAATTCCAAATGGCAAAATCAAACGCGTCTCAACATCAAATAATACCAACTAAAAAAGCACTTTTTGTATACGGCCTTGCAGCCTTTTTCTTATGCTTAGAGATGGCATTACAAATATCACCTGGAGTTATGACTCCTGAGCTTAAATCTGATCTTAGCTTAACTAATTTCTCCTTAGGCGTAATTTCAGGGGTATATTTTATCACATACACCATTATGCAAATACCATCTGGCATGATGTATGACCGACAAAATATTTGCAAAATATTAACTACTGCGATTTTCTTGTGCGCATTAGGAGCGCTCGCCTTTGGTCTATCTGAAAATGCAATCACAGCAGGTTTTGCAAGATTATTTATGGGTTTTGGTTCAGCGTTTGCTTTTATATCAGTACTAACAGTATCCGCCCGATACTTTCCAAGCAGGCACTTTGCTCTACTAACCGGCATTGCACAATTACTTGCTGCCATTGGCGGTATGGCCGGTGAAATCCCAATTGCTTATTTAGTCCAAGAACTTTCTTGGCGCACCACCATGGTGATATTTTCTGCTGTTGGGTTTGTATTAATGCTTTTGGTCTTATGGGTATTTAATGATCTACCCGATAAAGCTCAACCACAAAATAAAGATTGCATAGATAACTCAGACCCAAGATGTGGCTTATTATATAATTTATTAAAACTTGCAAAAAGCCCTCAACACTGGTTTGCCTTTTCCTATGCGTTTTTTAATTGGGCGCCAATAATTGCTTTTGCTGAACTTTGGGGAGTTCCTTTTCTAAAAGAATCTTATGCATTATCTACGCAGCAAGCTGCCGGCCTATGTGCTTTAATTTGGCTTGGACTCGGCCTTACTAGCCCTGTAATCGGTGCATTATCTGATATTATAAAACGCCGTAATATTTTACTATGTATTACCGCTTTAATAGGAGGAGTATCCATTTACTTTGTTATCTATACTCATATCCACTCCTATGCTTTACTGGCATTTTTGTTATTTTTAACCGGAGTTGGCTCGGCCGGGCAAATATTAAGTTTTGCTGTCGTAAAAGATAATACTCCTCACAAAAGAATATCCACTGCCATTGGCTTAAATAATGTTGGTGTGGTTGCAAGTGGAATTATTTTCCAACCTCTAATTGGCAAACTTATGATGATTTTTGAGAAACATGCTGGAATTAGCCAAACCGAAGTATTTCAAAAAGCTCTCGTAATAGTTCCAATTTCATTTTTTATATGTGTATTAATTACGGTATTCTTAATTAAAGAAACCAGATGTAAGGAGCTATATTAAGACGCAACAAAGCTCACTCGCAACTACTGTGCTGGGTTTATTATGTAGAACTAACAAATCGTAATGACCTCGGCCTGAGATATATATCCACTCAACAACTGCGTTGGGTCTAGCTATTGGCTTTTATCCTTAAACCTACTCACCACAAATAAGGCCACTAATAAACCTATAGGCAAACTTAATAATGCTATTTTATAATCATGCACTGAGAAAACCCTAACTCCATGGCTTAGTTTATGATCCCAGCCCAAATCCAATAACTTCCCGATTATAGGGTCGCACAATGCTCCACAAAGAGCATTAAACATGTTAATAAAACCTATTGAAGTACCAGATGCTTGCTGCTTATTTATAGCCTGCATACAAGCAAAAGACACGAAGAAAAAGCCTGTAAAAAATCCAAAAATAAATAATAAAGTACCTAATAACCAAACTGGCATTCCAGGAACATATATAATTAAAACCAAAGATATAAAAGCAAAGCTTGTACCTGTAAGCATTATTTTTTTACGCGTAAAATATTTTTCAGACACCCAACCTGCCAAAGGTGACCCAATGGCAAAACCCACAAATATTAAAGATATCAAACCTGCGACAGAGATCTTAGACATTCCATAAGATTCCATTAAAAAAGGCGTACCCCACAATCCTGCAAATGCGGTGACCGGTGCGAAAGCTAGGCCCGAATAAATAGAAACTAACCATGATTGCTTGTTTTTCATAACATCAAAAAACAGTTTAAAAATATTTACTTTGTTACTTTCTTCGCTAGTATTTGAAACCTTCTTTTTATCTCTAACTAAAATCCAAAAAACAAATGCTAAAATAATTCCGATAGCAGATAAAACCAACATACTAGAGCGCCACTTAACATTATCAACTAATGTTGCCAAAGGAGCTTCGCCAAAAATAGCTCCGATCATTGCCGCTGTCATCATTAAGCCTGAAATAAGCGCAAAATGCCGTCGTTCAAACCAAATGGTAATAAGCTTCATGGTGCCTACCATAGAAAAGGCACCACCGACCCCAATCAAAACTCTGCCCATCACCGCAACCGTTAAAGTATCAGATTTAGCAAAAACAAAAGCACCGACACTACACAAGCAAATGGCCCCGGTAATTAAGTTTCTCGTGCTAAATTTATCAACTAATAATCCGACTGGGATTTGCATCAAAAAATAAGCGTAAAAATAAGATGCAGCCAAGTGCCCAACTTCAAAGCCATCTAAAGAAAAAGTTCGCATTAGATCCTGCACCATAACACTTGGTGAAATCTCTAACACATATTTATAAATAACAAAGACACAAGATACAGCAAAGACAAACCAAGCGAAGATATTGGGATTAAGCTGTGTGTGATATGTGTCTGGTTTTTTCTCACATTTTGTCATAATTTATATCATAAAAATAAATTTATAAATTTGCTGAGATTATACAAGAGCTTGTGCTAAATAACTAGCTCACAGTATTTAGGTAATAAATCTACCAGAATAAGGCTTAAGAACGAGCGGGCCATTAACCCACTGTAAAAAATTAGTTTTTGTATGCTTTTTATGATTTTTCTTAAGCCAAGCATAATAATTCTCAAATACCTGATACCCAATAGAACTTGAAGATATTGCATCATATTGCCATGAAATTTGATCTTCTAAATCATCAATTGACTGATCTTTAGATAATATAATACTGATTGCTGCAGCCAAACCTGTTCTATCTGAGCCACCAGCACAATGGATTAATATTGGCCTTGGTGCTGTTTGTAATATATGAACCAACTTGCGCAATTGAGTAGGTGTAGGTAATTTATAAGCTGATAAACTAAGATCATAATGCTTTACATGCAAAAACTTTGAGATAATTACTTCACTATCATACCAAGACTTATCTTTGTTTTCTCCACGTAAATTTATAACTGACTTAATATGATATTTCTTTATATCATATGTTAAATAAGCAATATCTGGCTGCGCACTTCGATAGACTTGATTTGGAATAACCGGA
>CAJQSL010000096.1 GCA_905612315.1 uncultured Francisellaceae bacterium | reverse complement strand
GTTAGATATCCACAGGTTATGTGGATATCTAGTTTATCTTTCTCGGACATTTTGGATGTCCGAGAGATGGCTATTTGTTGATTAGAAACCATCTTCTTGCCCAGCCGCCAGCGCCCTCGGCGTCAATATAACCCATTTCTTTTAAGGTCTGCAGATCACGTCGTAAGGTTCTATCTGTTATATCTTTGCCTAACGCGTTCAAAAGCTCGTTTGGAGCATTCGCTCCAGCTTCTAACAAACTCAAAATTTTCTTTTGTCTATCTGTTAGTTCTGATTCTTCAGAAATTAAACTAACAGGGCTATAAGAACGTGACCATAAACGAACACAAAACGTTCCTGCTTGTTCAAAAAACTCCGGTTCTTTTATCCCCTCTTGAACGCAAATGTTAATGATTTGCTGTGTTCCCATCCCCATTGCTTCAATTAAGCCCCGCTTGTTAAAAGTATCAGTTATATAAGGATTTCTAGGATGAGAAGAATGGACTTCTTTTAACTGATCTATGGTAATACCTTTTGGCAATAGTCCTGTATTGATAAGTTCTAATCTATCATCATAAATAACGAGTGTGATTGAGCCTCCAGGAGAAGAATAATCTCTGTGACACAATGAATTAATTAAGGCTTCTCTCACTGCTTTAAACGGATACTCTGGTTCTTCAACACGTTGCATTTGACCTTCAACTATCCTAGCGGCGACAGCAGTATTACGCGATATAAAATTTTCGGCTTCTCTTAAGAGCGTAAATGCATTTCCAATAACATGTTTTTTGTCAATAAATGTTTCTTTTTTTAATCCCTTGAACCTTGCCATACGGATAATGCACTGTATATATCCATGACCCAAATTAGTTCCAAATAGAACTGGCGCTGCTTGTATTAGTTTGCCATCTTGAAGAAGGTTAAATTTAGTTAAAATATATTCAATACTTTTGCCATCAAATGAGGGATTTAATTGATGTTTTTGTATGCCTTCTTTGACTATGTCAATAATTTCATTATGATCTAGGTCACCAATATTAATATTATCAACTGGCAATGATTCCCATGAAATAGGAGACATGTTTCTTGTTAGAAGCAACTGTTGATATCTGGCCTGACTCATTGTATGCGTATCAGCCTGTTGCCTTTCATAGGCAGAACCAACAAAACTATACGGTATGCAATGGCTATCAGGATGTGCTGTCATAGCAATGACTTGAAGTTCTTTTCGCACGTCTATATATTCAACTTCAATATTTGCTGTAGGTTCAAACTTTTTTAAAGTATTAGAAATATCAAGTTTAGTTTTATCAGTAACGGCCTGCCCTATAACTTTATGATCGTTGCCAATACCAATAAATACCGTACCGCCATTCCCATTTAAAAAAGCACAAAGTGTTTGAGCCGCCGATTTGAGATTGGCTGTAGATTTTTTCAATTCTACTGTGCCTGATTCCCCAGATTTTTCAATAGTTTTTTGGATATCTTCTAGCTTCATGTTATCACCTCATTATTATAGTGCCACTACTTGGCTAGACTATAAATTTATTCAAGTATTGTTTATTCTTACTTTCAATATATGTAGTTTTTTATAAAACTACTAAGTCTCCATTTCTTCGATTTTATTATTAATACATCGATAGTAAGATGAGCGACTAATTCCAATGGTTTCACAAATTTCTTTTACTGACATTTTATTACTTTGTTTTAAAGCCAGAACTGTTTTAACCTGTTTTTCAGTTAGAGCTTTAGGTCTGCCACCTTTTCTGCCTTTAGCTGCTGCAGATTTAATGCCAGCTATGACACGCTCCCTTATTAACTCTCGCTCCATCTCAGAAAATGCAGCACACATATTGAATAACAACATCCCAATAGGAGTAGTGGTATCAATGTTATTTTCGAGCGATATAAATTCTACACCTTTCTCTTTAAAACGATTAATAAGCTCAACTAGTTTAATCATGCGCCTACCAAGCCGATCTAACCTAACAACGTGTACTACATCACCTTCACGTAACATATCAAGCATAAGATTCAACTGAATACGCTCATCATTAGTGCCAGATATTTTTTCAGCAAATATTTTTTCACAACCTGCTTGTTTCAATTTTTCTACTTGAATATCAAGATTTTGTTCGTGAGTAGAGACTCTTGCATAACCAAATTTCATTTTTTACCTTTATGCGTTGTTTATTTTGTATCAAAAACCCAAAAATGGTATGATCTTAAATCATTTTATTTTGACACTATTTATGGAACACTATTTTGCCAAAATTAATATAGTAAAGCAATGACAATCTCATTGTTTCAAAAACAGGTGTTTTTGGAATGTAAATTATCCATTAGCTTGACCTTGGACTATAATTCAAGGTCTATACTTATCAATAAGAGGTTTATGTTATGAAAAAATCAAATACCATTGGTCAAATTGTAAAGTATTTTAGTATCAGCACAGATACAATATTGATCAGTGCTGCCCTTTCACAATAAGAGGATAAACATGAAAGAAAATAAATGGGCTATATTATCCATACTTACTGCAATTATAGGGGTAATTGCAGCCTCTTTATGCTGCATTGCACCTCTAATACTCCTAGCATTTGGGATTGGCGGCGCATGGGTAGGATCTTTAACGCACCTGGCGTTCTTACGACCTATTGGTATTATTGTTGCCGTCGTTTTTTTAATACTGGCATTTTGGAAGTTATATATCACACCAAAACGTTGCAAAACAAATCATCCTTGTGCTAACCCAAGAAGCTTAACAATACAGCGTTGGGTATTTTGGATAGCAGTTATTCTTTTAGTTTTGGTTATCACTTTTCCGTACTATGCCCATTTATTTTATTAGCAGGAGGTAATTTGTTATGAAACGATTTAGTTTATGGTTAACCCTACTAGGGTTTGTGTTTGCGTCAGTTGTGGTCATGGCTTCAGAAAAAACACTTCATAAAGAGCAGCATTTGAAGTCGACTAGTACTATTGTACTTAGCATTCCCAGTATGACTTGTTCTATTTGCCCTATTACTGTTAAAAAAGCATTAGAAAAAGTTAAAGGAGTCAACTCTGTTACAATCAATTTTAAGAATAAGATAGCTACTATTCATTTTAATTCTAAAACAACAACAGTCAAGGCATTAACAACAGCCACTAAAAATGCGGGTTATCCCTCAACAGTAAAAAGGAATTAATTATGGCTAAGCATATTACTCTGAAGTCTGAAATTACGTGCCCTGAATGCGGTCATAAAAAGATGGAAACCATGCCGACTGATGCTTGTCAGTGGTTTTATGAATGTGAAAAATGCCATGTTATGTTAAAGCC
>CAJQSL010000095.1 GCA_905612315.1 uncultured Francisellaceae bacterium | reverse complement strand
TGCACAATGTGAACCTGGAGTTAATAATTCAGGTTTACATCTGCTTTTATAAACTTTAATTTCTTCAACAACTTTTTCAAAACGTCTATCAAATTCAATTTGATCCATTGCACTAGTTTCATCAGAACTATAGTAATCTTTAACAAGTTCGTTAAATGAGATAATTGCTTTATTAAGAGGTCCAGAGTTAACTGGAAATTCAGATGCTAGTGGAGGCAGCCTAAAATAAAACTTTTCAGGCCCTGATTCTGATTCTGATTCTGATTCTGATTCTGATTCTGATTCTGATTCTAAAAATTCATTACAAATATCATCAATATTTTTTAAAATACCGGAGTTATCAATTTCTAAACCAGAAAAACTTTGATGTAAACTTTTTACTTTTTCTTCATCAGGAATTACATAGGCAAGAAAAGGAGCCACTTTTTTAAAAAGAGCCCCACTTTTGTTTAAGACATACTTCTCTACTCCAAAGATCTCATCCAAGCGAGACTGGAAATATTCCATATGCGTTGTAGTCTCAACACTACCCATTATATATATCCTTATATTTTAATGTATTTAACTAGAGTCTTTTAGGACTCATATCCTTCTATAATTTTACTTAGACGCCATCAAAATCATCTGAATCATAGGCACCCACTTTCTCACGTTTTTCACCAGAACTATCTTCTTTGAAAGGTAACCTTGGAGCTGACGGACTTGATGACCTCATTTCCCCCGCGCCACCTTGCTGCACATATACTGCAGCTACGCCTACATCACCAAGTCCAGTCCTACCTGCTATTAGATTATCTAATGCTTGTTTGGCAATTCCTAATTTTTTTAGTTTTTCACCATCGTCACCTTGACCTTGTGAGAAAGGTTGTGTTGTTTTAGTCATTAAAAGTTCATGATTTATTTTAGAACTAACCTCTCGTAAAATGTAACCATGAAGTGAACTAGCATCATCAGAAAGATCTTTGCCTCGTAATGCACCTAAAGAATCTGAGGTTCCTTCAGCTACAAATTCTTTATATACTTTATCAATAAAATTATCCCTCAAATCAGCTGCTGTTTGTGATACATTAAGGCATTTTGTAATATGAATATCATCTACTGCATCAACGGCTGCTGCAGGAGGTGCTTCTACGGGTACCGCTAATTTTACATTGTGACTTTTAACCCAACCTTCCATTGTTACTGGTTCTGCCATTGGAACATAATCATCTACCGAACCATCTACCGATATAGCTTCAAGTATATCCTTTGTAAATGTATCCAATGTCACAATTTCTTTCCTGTCTTGACCCTTATGCGATATAGTTCCTATTTTTCTTCCACCTTTATTATATATCCTAGCTAGGTTATCAAGAATTACATTTTTATCAGCTAATTCAGGATTCATTATTCCAATTAATATCTTAATATAGCCTCTTACCTTAATTTTACTATCACTAGGATCATCACTTGGATCATCACTTGAATCTTCTGAATCACGTAATAAATTTACGCCTCTCATGAATTCTTGTAGAGTAGATTTTAATAAACAATGAACTAAAGAATGTAATTTAATTGTTTCAGGTATCCGTAAACTTTCACTCTGTTCTGGTAAAAGTAAATTTAGTACGTCATTAGACTGCACTGTTAAAGTCTCAATAGACTCATTGATATGCCCTATAAGTTCATGACTTGGCTGCACCAACCCTGCAGTTAATGCAGCAGAAATAATAGATAATTCCATTATTCTCTCTTCCTTAGATCTGGAAGATGCATATAATAAACTTGCTTCAGGAGCCAGGCCTTGCGTTACATCAATATCTCGTCCAGTTTCACCGGATGGATTAGGTGCTGAGACTATAGTTGATACTAAATGTGTCACCCCAGATGCTGTTAAAGTTCCAGTTCTGGCCATATTAAAAATTGACAATATAATATTTCTTAAAATAGTATCAGCCGCACTAGTTACACCATCAATAGGGATTCCAGTAACTAATCTTGTTGCTTCATCTGAAGACTTACAACCATCTCCCCCACCTTGACTTGATTTAACAGTGCTTTTTGCAGCTGATCCATCACACCTACTACTTTGTCCTATACCAGCACGCGTGCTTCTTGCTTTATGACCAGAGCTTTCTATTGCATCATCAAGAAGTCCAGGAAGAATCATCGGTAATGATAATACAGCACCTGAAAAAGCACTACAAAAACTTCCACTCTTAGATAGTTCAATTAACATTTTCCCCAAGCTCTTTAACATAGCTCTTTGGGCAGTATGAAGCTTACCGTCATGAAGTTTTGATTCTGATTCATCACCAGCACTTTTACCTGCTTCAGAACCCGCTTGAAATAAGGACTGCCCGAACCTAGATAGAGTTATCCTCATGGCTAAAGTAGCGTTTGTAGCACCATTATTCAAACTATTTGATGTTCCAGCTTCTCCCTCACGTACTTTACTATCAGCTGATATTTCATCAAAAGCCTTTTTAAATTCTTTACTAATAATTTCACTTATTCCATCCGATACCCTACCAAGCTCTTCTTTAGATTCTTGTCTGTTAATTAAAGTAAGGGATCTAGATACTAGTGTACCTGATGCTTCTACAGAAACCACCCCAGTTGCAGCCAAAGACTGTGTTGCTGCACCTGTTAAACTCGCTGCTGCACCCATAGTTTCTCGAAGAGTTCCTGCTTCGCCATCTTCATGTCTTTCCCCAGGAGCAGAAGCTTGTTGTTTAGATGCAAGTTCTAATCCATTTAAAGCTCTAGATATCTTCTCTGACACCAGTCTTGCCACTAGGTTTTCTTGCGCTTGTGATCCTTTACCAGAGTCCTTAGCGCTTTGTCTAGCACTCAGCTCAGCCTTAATTAATGATTGTAGCGCTGAAATATTAGTTATAACAGCCGAACATATACTTGATTGTAAAATAGAAGCTATTTCTCCAGCAATGACCTCATTTCTTTGCACCGCATTATCCTTACTTTGGCTAGTAGCTCGTCCGTTCCTATCACCAGGAATTAAAGGTATCTCCAATTCAGCTGCGCCATCAGCAACCTGTATCTCCAATTCACCTGCCTGATCAGCATCCACATTTAATACTTTAAAAATCTCATCAGATAGCTTTGAAATTACTGCATTACCAGCCAGCGCCCTAGTAGATTGATCGCCTCTGGCCAGGCTACCAGCCGGTGCGGCCATTACTGCTGCTCCTGCTCCGCCCTCTGCTCCGCCTTCTGCTGCTCCTGCTCCGCCTTCTGCTGCTCCGCCCTCTGCTCCGCCTTCTGCTGCTCCGCCCTCTGCTGCGCCTTCTGCTTCGGCACCTGCGCCATCTACTACAGCACCATCACCGACTTCTAATTGATTTAGTTCTTTTAACTCTTCGTCTGTTAGCTTTTTAAGTGCTTCACTTATTACACCAGCTTCACTTGAAGCTACAAATATAGATTTAGATAGTGATATATCTACTGCTCTTGGTATAAGCTTTGAAATAAACTCCAATACTCTGGAAACCCCTGAAATAGTATTAGCTGTACTATGAGAGAAAGAGACACAATCATCTACACAGCTATCTTTTACCTCAACTCCTTTGGCAATTCCTTCTAACCTTTCAGCAGTCGCAAAGACATGATCTGAATGTATTAATTTAGTTAGAACCTCATTAAAGTTAGTATTATTTAAGCATTCACTGATGGCGGTGCCACTCTTCGATACAAGCTCAATCATAGTTTCTGCACTTATTCCTGTCTCAATAGCGATTATGGATAAAAGTCCTGCCATTGACATCGTGGTACCAGGTGCATTTACAGAGGTAGCATGGAAAAAAGATCTGCCTGATGCATCACTTTTAACACCAATTTTACCCAGGTGAGCTCTACCAGCCTTACCTTCCAGAGTTTGTGAATCTGAGACTAAAATAGCACCAAATAAATTATCCATTGCTGATTGTAGATTAGAAAACCTTTCTGATGACCCCTTCTGTTCAGCATCAAGATCCAAACTCTCGCCAGCACCCTCTTCACTTCCTAAAGCACTAGCTGTAGCACCTGCAGCAAACCCTATAGATTTATTTGTAATTTCTACCTGGGACTTGGCAAGTTCTCTGCCTTCTCCTCTAGCCTTTTCTTTAGCTTCGAGCCTAACCCTTTTCATATTCTGTTTAAATAAAGGGCCTGTAGATAGTTTTGTAAATTCAGATAAACTACTAGCAAAACCTGCTAAAATACTTGTCGCGCTCGTAGCACCTCCAGATACCGCTGATCTAGCTACAGCTGAAGCAATGGGGGCTAATACGCCTTGAGCACTAGCCACTTCCTTCGCCTCAGCTGTGCCTGATGCTGCATCTTGTAAAGCGTCTAGTCTTGCTCCAAGTTCTTTTAAATAACAGATTAAGTCTGACATTGCTTGATTTGTTACAGAAAGAGGATCACCAGTAGTATGTTTAGCTATAGCAGATACCTCTCTTGAGCCAGCGCCTACAACATCAAGTGCAGTTACTGGAATAGAGACTGCAATCTCACTAAGCATTTGAGATACAATCCCCATACTTTCAATATATGATGCACCACTACCATCTAAATCTTTTCCCTTAACCTTTTCACCAGCACCCTTACGAAAGCCCATAGATGCATCATGAGATCTAGACAAGTTTTGTGAGTGATTACCTTTCTTAGGCAATGAAGAAGCTTTAGTAAAAGAGTTAACTGCAAAATCTTTTGCCGCTTGATTCTCAGTAGCTGCTTCAGAAAGTATACTTAATGCTGCTGACTGTAAAACAATTGACTTCATTGAGGTCAATATAGCTCCTACCCCTGATGCTGTTGCTGATACCACTGTTTCTGCAGTATTGCTTTTTGAATGTTTTAGTTTATTTCCAACTTCGTTGATATTTTTATTTATCTTTTGTAGAGTTTCTATCGTTGGATTATTACCCTCTCCATCATAGGTTTTGGTGATTAGGCTAGCAAGATCTGATATTTCTTGAGGAGCTCCCACAGAAGCTTTCCATTCTAATTTTAATCTTTTGGTAAGTGCAATCAATGTTGCTTTAGCTGCTTCACCAGCTGCTTTACCAGCACTTGTAGCTGCTTTACCAGCTGCTTTACCAGCACTTGTAGCTGCTTCACCAGTTGCTTTACCAGCTGCTGTTCCAGCTATAGCTGCTGCTTTTACAGCTTTGGTTGCTGAATCTGTGAGATCAACTCCTGAAGCTACAGACGCACTTGGAGCATTAGTAAGCGCATGGCTAACAGATGCAAGTGCAGAAATTATGCTGTTATGTCCCCCAAACCCTTTCTGTTCTATGTTTAAATTTATTTTATTAAGATTTGCATTAAACTCTCCTGCAAACTTTTCAAGATTTTTAGAGAGATTTTCGCCACCAGTACGTAAGCCTGCAGATATAGAACCACCACCTATAGTAGCAAAATGAGTAGCAAGACTTAAATCGAACGCTAACTGGCATGCACCAAGGACTGCTGAGGACATTGCAGTTAAGCCTTTATGTGCTAACGCGTGAGCAATGTTATGAGTATGCTCAACAAGCGCAGCAAAATCTTCGCCAAGAACGCCCTTAATGCCTACTAGGAATTCACCTTGATCCCCCCCAGCGTCTGCTTTCCGTAATTCTTCCATGGCCTTTATTATTGAATCTAATTCAGATTGACCCTCTTTTAGCGAACCTAATGATTGATTCGATGCAAATGATGCACCCTTGGTAAGTCCAGATGCTGCCGCGGAGGGCGCAGAAAAAGCAGCCGATGTAGAACGTGATGCAGATTGTGACATATTCTATTATCCTTTATATTAATAATTAAACCTTTTATCCTAAATATTGGCCTAAATCAGCTATTCCTATCTG
>CAJQSL010000094.1 GCA_905612315.1 uncultured Francisellaceae bacterium | reverse complement strand
AGCATTATTTGAAAACTCATGCTATTTAAACTGGGATAACCTAGATGATCAGCGCGTTATTCTTAAGGGGCCTGCTGCCATAATATCTCATTG
Source organism: uncultured Francisellaceae bacterium (assembly GCA_905612315.1). GTDB lineage: Bacteria > Pseudomonadota > Gammaproteobacteria > Francisellales > CACEW01 > CAJQSL01. The sequence goes on along the minus strand of CAJQSL010000094.1, from coordinate 18,526 downwards.
TGGTCTTGATACAATTCAGCCCGGCAAATCTCTAATTATTTTTGATGAACTTCATAAATATCAATATTGGCGTAATTTTATAAAAGGCTTTTATGACAGCTATAAACATTTAACAAAAATAATAGTAACTGGCAGTGCAAAACTAGATGTCTTCAACTGCAAAGGCGATAGCTTATTAGGCAGATACTTCCTTTACCATATATTTCCTTTTTCCGTTAGTGAGCTGTGCACACCCAACCTCGATACAAAAAAAATTATACAAATACCGTGCCCTATAAAAAAACACAGCTTAAACAATTTAATAACATATGGCGGTTTTCCTAAGCCATTAATAACAGCTGAAAAACAATATCTACAAAGATGGAATAGGACTTGGTTAAGCAGATTAATTCGTGAAGATTTAACAGATTTAACCAAAATAACTGATCTTAAAACTATTGAAATGCTGACAAGAATATTAAGTTTAAATGCTGGGAATATTATAAATTACACCACTCTATCCAAAACTATACGCGTCAGTGACCAAACTGTAAGAGAATGGATTGGTGTTTTAGAATCTCTGCATTTTGGGTTTATGCTACGACCATGGCATAGAAATCTATTAAGCTCCTTAAAGAAGCAACCAAAGTTTTATCTATGGAACTGGTCTTTAATTAATGATATAGGAAAGCGCCATGAAAATATTATTGCCTGTCATTTATACAAGACCACTCAATATTGGAATGACTCTGGTTTAGGGGAATTTGATTTGTTTTTTATCCGCACAAAAGACCAACGCGAAGTAGACTTTTTAGTAACCAAAGATGACAACCCATGGATATTAATTGAGGTGAAAACTTCTAGCAATGAAAGCATAAGCCCCCAACTATACTACTTTCAAAATAAACTAGAAACTGAATATGCCTTCCAGGTTGTTATAAATATGCCTTTTGTTGATAAAGACTGCTTTAAATATAAAAATCCTACAAAAGTTCCTGCTAGCACTTTCTTGTCTCAGTTATTTTAGCTATCACATAATCATATGTGATGCAAAAGATCAATAACACAAATAACAATAGTTTTTTCACAAAAACACCAAAACTTACGACATTCACAACAACTGGTTACGATATGTCAAAATATTTAATAATTCTGGATAAGAATATTGCTAACAATAGATATTTGGCCTAACTTTTCCGAGGTCACTCTCGGAAAAGTTATAACTATTTCGAAGTTGCCCTCGGAAAAGTAGCACCCAATCACATAAAGGTATATCACATAAGATTATGTGATGAGATTCTATATTCCAAATAAACAACCCAAATCTTACGCTCTTAAAAACTAGTAATTTTTTAGTTATAATGTGTGAGCTCGACATAACAAAACCCAATGCAGTCGTTGCGAGCGAGCCGTAAGGCGAGTGTGGCAATCTCCTTCCTGAAATTGATTTTATTACCCTAGTTGCAGTTAGGCAGGAGATTGCCGCGTCGGCTTATAGCCTCCTCGCAACGACATATTTGTGGTTTTTCTTATATTGAAATAACGTTATAATGTTCTAACTGACACAAACTCACCAATTAAGATTAAAAGCCAAATATGCAAAACAATTTACCTCAAATAACGACAGATATAATATCCAAAAGAAAATTATTTATTAAAAATATAATTAACAAATACTCTGGCAATAAAGCTATAGATATCCCAGATCAAAACAAAACTGCTGAAGCCTTTGCCCCAAGTAATATCGCTTTAGTAAAGTACTGGGGTAAAAGTGATTTAGTTTTAAACAAACCAACTAATGACTCTTTATCTATATCTTTAGATAATTTAGGTGCTATAACTAATATTACTCTTAAATCAAATAAACAAAATCAAACCAGTAAACTTTGCCATGACAAAATTTATTTAAATGATGATCTAGTAGATACAGATTCAAAGTTTTTTATAAGATTAAATAAGTTTCTAGATTTATTTAGGCCAAGCTCAAATTATTATTTTATTGTTAAAACTTCTCTAAATATCCCGATGGGATGTGGTGTGGCATCATCAGCGTGTGGCTTTGCAGCGCTTACACTTGCACTAGATAAATTATTTCAGTGGGATTTACCAAAAGAGAAACTTTCACAAATCGCGCAAATTGGCTCTGGAAGTGCGGCAAGATCAATTTTTGATGGATTTGTTCACTGGCGAACAGACAGCTCAATTTATAAACTAGAAGATTCTTGGCCTGAACTTAGGGTCGGGCTTTGCATTATAACTAATAAGCCAAAAGCAATTGGATCTACCGAGGCGATGCTGCGAACACAAGCAACTGTTCCGGAGTATAAAAATTGGCCTGATTATGCGCAGTCTCTCATAAATCCTACTATTAATTCTATAAAAAACAAAGACTTTACTAGATTTGGAGAAATTTCAGAGCAATGCGCTATAAAAATGCATAAGCTAATAAATTCATGCACACCGGCTATTAATTATGATTTAGAAAAAACTTGTGCTCTTAAAGGAAAAGTTAAAAATCTTCGAGAAAATGGTCTTGAAATTTATTTTACGCAAGATGCAGGCCCTAATCTTAAGCTATTGTTTTTAAGTGATAATTTAGATCAGGTTTTAGAAAATTTTCCTGATTTGCAGGTTATCAAGCCTTTTGTTTAAGAGCTTTACCCATATTCTTGTAATTAAGGACTTGATAATCTGTGTTTAAAATTTCCATATCTCCAGAATAGATAACAAAACCTTTATTAAAATCTGCCTGCACAACATTATTAAAATATTTTATGCTATTAAAAAAATGAGGCGTAAAAGTTTTTGATGCTTTTATCTCAATAGGTATAAAATTGCTACCAGATTTATACAATAAATCTACTTCTTTTTGTGAGCTATCTCGGTAAAAATAAAATGATGGGCTCATACCCTCATTTAAAACCTGCTTATATAAATCCATAACCACAAGGTTTTCAAATAAATGCCCTCGCAAAGGATCTCGCGCAACTTGAGATATTTCTTTAATATCAAGCAAATAACATGCTAAGCCAACATCCACAAAATATAACTTGGGTGATTTAATAACTCTTTTCCCAACATTTTGATAATAAGGCGGCAATAAAGTAATAATAAAGGAAACTTCTAAAACAGATAACCACTGCTTTATTGTATGATTAGACACGCCTATTTCATTTGAAAGCGAGTTAATGTTTAATATTTGCCCAACTCTTGCCGCGGCTAGTTTTAAAAACTTTTGGAATATGGATAAGTCTTTCACACTCAAAAGAGATCTTAAATCTCGCTCAACATAGGTGTATATGTAATCACGATGATGCTTAATTGCTTGTAAATTATCTTGATAAATTCTTGGAAAAAAACCTGTCAATAATAGTTCATCTAGACTTGTTTTATCAATTCTATCTCCCAACTCCTGTAATCCTAATGGCCACAAATTTAGAATTGCAGTACGCCCCGCTAAAGACTGCGATATTTTATCAGACAGCAATAAGTTCTCACTGCCTGTTAAAATAAATTGGCCTTTTTGATTCTTCTCATCAACTATAACCTGAATGTAAGATAATAAATCCGGTAATTTCTGTACCTCATCTATTATGGCTCCATCTGGATACTGAGCTAAAAAACCTCTAGGATCATCATGTGCATAGCTCCAAGTATCTGGGGCCTCCAAATTAACATATGGTTTATTAGGAAAGCATACTCTCGTTAACGTAGTTTTACCTGACTGCCTCGGCCCTGTAATTGTTACAACCGGATAAGAATCAGCCATGGCTATAAGTTCTTTGCTTAATGTTCTATCAAACATTTATAATATATTCCTGAAATAATCATACATATTGGAAGTATAACTTCCATTTTACATGATTTCAAGTAAAAACAATGAATTTTGGAAGTTCAACTTCCATTTTACATGATTTTTCAAGAATTAAAAACTCTATTAAATCTATACAAAACTATAGCAATTTATAAAAAAAAATGGTATAATATATTACTTTTATGGCTTATCCACATAAGTTTAATTTTCGCGGATTTTTATGTAATATATATTAAAGGATTACAAACATGTCAGTGTTAAAGATACTTAAATATCCAAACCCAAGGCTTAAGATTAAAGCTAAACCTGTTGAAAAAATAACAGATGAGCTTAGAAAAACTATTGCCGATATGTTTGAGACTATGTATCACGACAATGGCGGTGGCTTAGCTGCAACTCAAGTTGATGTTCATCTTCGAATATTTACTATGGATGCATCTGGCAATGGCTCAAAACCTGAAGTATTTATTAATCCTGTAATTCTTGAAAAAGAAGGCGAGATTAAAGAAGTTGAAGGCTGTTTGTCTTTCCCAGGTGTCGAAGTTGTTGTAAAACGCGCTAAGAAAATCAAAATGCAAGCCATGGATATTGATGGTAACACCTTCACTCGAGTTTATGAAGATGACTACGCTTGTCGTTGTATTCAGCATGAAATTGACCACCTTGATGGCATTATTTTCTTTGATAGATTATCTCCTCTTAAGCGGAAAATGGTAGAGAGTAGATATAGAAATTCTTTGAAGAAGAAAGTTAAGTAACTGCAGCCTGGATCCCCCCATCCTAACCTTCCCCCAAAGTGGAAGGAACTTGCTTTTTGCAACCTGGATCCCCCCACCATAAAATCATAAAATCATAAAATCACAAAAAAACATTTAAACGTAACATAAATACATAATAAACTTGCTTTTCAAAAAAAAGCAACTATAATGCCTCTTTTAGATATAAATAAACTTTTTATCAATAACCCCAAAGAGGCATAAGATGTTTAAGAGAATATGGTTACCAATTATCGGCGTAGTTGTTTTTATTAGCATTGTATCACTAGTAAAATATGAAGAAATTGCTGTTAAAATTGGCATGTTCACCACCATGAAAAAAGAAGGCTTCTTTGAGAGCGTATCAGTATCTACCGCTCCTGTCACAACAGCCTCTTGGCCTGATACTATAAGCTCAGTAGGCAATATTGAGGCTATTCAGGGTACAACTATCAGCCCTCAAGTTGCAGGCACCATATCTAAGATTCATTTCAAATCTGGCCAAGAAGTTAAAAAAGGTGATTTGATTATTGAACTTAATCACAATGAACTAACTGCACAACTTGAAGGTGCAAATGCTAAATTACATCTAGATCAGATAAATTACCAAAGAGATAAAGAGCTTTTCAAGCAAAAAGTGTTACAACAAAGCAAAATTGATCAAGATATAGAATTAATAAAAAGTGATAAATCTAGTATTAACCAACTTAAAGCGCAAATTAATTATCATATTATAAAAGCTCCCTTCTCAGGAAAACTTGGAATAAGAGAAGTATCTTTAGGGCAATATATCGCCCCAGGAAATGCCATTACAACTTTGAATATAGTAGATCCTGTATTTGTAAATTTTAACATTAATCAGCAACAGCTTGCAGAAATACAAGTAGGACAAGATGTTCATGTTACGGTAAGCAGCTACCCGAAGCACATATTTACCGGCAAAATAACATCGATAAATAACCAAGTTAGCGATGAAACTAAAGCTATAAAAATTCAGGCAACTTTACCAAACAATGCCCCAGGGAAAATTCTTTTACCGAATATGTTTAGTGAGGTTTCTTTACTTACAGGCGAAGCTAAACCACATGTTATTATTCCTGAGAATGCCGTGCAATACTCTTTATATGGCACTTCTGTATATGTGATAGATAGAAAAGATAAAGCTTTTAACCTGCCAACTGCCAAACAAGTATATATTAAGCTTGGACAAAGATATCAAAATAGCATTGCCGTTACATCAGGTCTAACGTCTGGGCAAGAAGTTATTGTAGCAGGTGGCAATAAAATTACTGAAGATCATCAGCCAGTTAAAATAATTAATAAATAAGAGGTCTAATTATGTCATCTTTTACTGATATTTTTATTAAAAGACCCGTATTAGCAACAGTTGTAAGCCTACTTATTATAGTTCTTGGTTTAGCAGGAATAAGTAAACTTGCTGTTCAGGAATACCCAACTATTGAAAGTACTATTATAACAGTCACTACAAATTACCCTGGGGCTAGTGCCGAGACGGTCCAAAGCTTTGTAAGCACTCCACTGGAGCAATCTATTGCGAGCTCTGAAGGAATCGATTATTTAACTTCTAAATCAACTGCTGGATCAAGCACAATTACAGCTCATATAAAGCTAAATTTTGATGGCAATAAAGCGCTTACAGAGATTACTGGAAAAGTCTCAGCTGTTGGAGATGTACTGCCTCAGAGTATTAAAAAACCTGTTATAAATAAAAGTACTGGAGATGACTTCCCTGAGCTAATAATTGGGTTTTCATCTGATACGATTTCACCAGAAGAAATAACAGCGTATATAAAAAATGTTATCTCACCCAAATTTATGGCGACAGGTGGTATCTCTCAAGTAGTTATTTTTGGTGAAAAAGATTATGCCATGCGCATATGGCTTGACCCACAAAAACTAGCACTATTTAACATCAGCGCAGCTCAAGTTTCTCAGGCTTTAGTAAATCAGAATATTCAAGCCTCTCCTGGCAAGCTTAAAACTCAACAACACTATATTGAAATCCAAGCTGAATCTACCATGCACTCAGCTGAAGAATTTAATAACCTTGTAGTTGCAAACAAGAGCGGCCATCTAGTTAGAATTAAGGATATAGGGCATGCAATTCTTGGCTCAACTGAATATGACTCAAAAGTTATGTTTAGTGGCAAACAAGCTGTGTTTGCTGGGGTTGATGTTGCACCTGGGGCGAATCCTCTAACAGTTGTGCATAAAATCCTAAAAAAATTACCGCAAATTAAAGCCACACTTCTACCTAACCTTAGAATGCAAACTGTTTATAACAAAACAACTTATATTAGCCTTGCGATTAAAGAGGTTATTCAAACAATTTTAGAAGCAACTGTTATTATTATTATTGTTATCTTCTGCTTCCTTGGAGCTTTAAGATCTGTTCTTATACCAGTTGTTACGATACCTCTTTCGCTAATTGGGGTATGTTTTTTAATGCTGGCTATGAACTTTTCTATTAACTTACTAACTCTACTTGCCATGGTACTCGCAATTGGTCTAGTAGTTGATGATGCGATAGTTGTGCTAGAAAATATATATCGGCATCTTGAAGATGGCATGAGCCCGTTTGATTCTGCCATTCATGGTGCGCGTGAAATAACCGGCCCAATTATAGTAATGACTTTAACGTTGGCTGCAGTATTCGCCCCAATTGGTTTTGTCGGCGGAATATCAGGGGCTTTATTCAAAGAATTCGCCTTTACTCTGGCAGCAAGTGTAATTATATCAGGAGTAGTTGCCCTTACTTTCTCACCTATGCTGTGCTCTAAAGTTATAAATAAACAACTGATGGAAAATAAATTTGTTAAGGCTATTGATAGATTTACTGGGGCTCTTAAAAATAAATATGAAAAGATGCTTGCATGGACCCTAGATTGTAGATTTGCGACAACTTTTATCGCTATTGTAGTTTTTATCTTAATGCTAATTATATTCTATATAGTATCTCTTACAGACCAACTAGCTCCAAATGAAGATCAAGGCGTATTATTTGTTCAAGCGATGGGGCCTGCAACTGCAAACCTAAATTACACAGCTCCATACAATAAACAACTAGATAAGCTATTCAAAAGCTTTAGCGAAACGCAAGAAACCTTTATAATCGATGGTTTCGGCGGATCTCCTGCTAACATATTTAGTGGCTTAATCCTAAAACCCTGGGATCAACGTGATAAAACTGCGATGCAACTTAATGATATAGTTCAAAGAAGCTCTAAAGATATAACTGGCTTACAATCATTTGTCATTCAACCTGCGCCACTTCCTGGCACACCACACAGCCTACCAGTTCAATTTGTATTACAAACCACATCTGATTACGCAACGTTACATGATCAGGTTAACTTAATAGTTAACAAAGCCAAAAAATCTGGCATGTTCCTATTTATAATGGGAGATCTTAAATTTAATGATTATCAAATGAATATTAATATTGATCGAAGTAAAGCTGCAACTTTAGGTATAAATATCAATGATATAACTAATGATCTAAATACTCTATTAAGCGGCAATAATGTTAATTATTTTAGCATTGATAATTATAACTATCAGGTAATACCACAAGTTAAAGATTCTCAACGCATGGACCCTAAACAATTAGATAATTTCTATATTAATACGCAATATGGCAAAGGCCCTGCCGTGCCACTATCAAGTGTAGTTAGTCTAAGTTATAGCACTCAGCCTACATCTTTGGAGAAGTTCCAACAGCTTAAATCCGCAACAATTGGCGGGATGATTATGCCAGGTAAGACCATGGGGCAAGCGTTAAATTATCTAAACTCCCTTGCTAAACAATATTTGCCTAAAACAACCCAAGCTAATTATGCTGATCAATCAAGGCAGTTTATTGAAGAAGGCAATGCTCTTTTATATGCCTTTTTAGTTGCTATTATTATTATTTATTTATTATTGGCAGCTCAGTTTGAAAGCTTCACTGACCCTCTAATTGTTTTATCTGCTGTGCCTTTAACTATTTTTGCAGCATTGTTGCCATTATTTTTTGGGTTCGCAACTTTTAATATTTATACCAAAATTGGGCTTATTACCCTTATTGGCTTGATTAGTAAACATGGGATCTTAATGGTGGATTTTGCAAATTTATTACAAATTAGAGAAGGATTATCTATTCGTGATGCTATCCAAAAAGCTGCAGCATTAAGGCTTAGACCAATCTTAATGACTACTGCCGCTATGGTATTTGGGGTTGTACCATTACTTATAGCCACTGGTGCTGGAGCTGTTAGCAGAACAGATATTGGTATGGTTATTTTCTGGGGCATGCTACTTGGAACTTGCTTTACATTATTTATATTGCCGACTATCTATACTTATTTAGCAAAAAGGCATGTTAAGTGATTTATAGTGGTTTATAGTGGTTTATAGTGATGTGAGTATTTTTTATGAATAATACAGAAGTTTTTATAAAAAAGACAAAAGGATCTGGTAATTTAAATTTCATATTAATACCCAATGCAGGTGGAGACCACCATTTCTTTAAATACCAAATAAGCACGCTAAAAAAATATGGTGATATAATACAACTGGACTTACCTGGGCATGGCAAAAGCCCTATAGCTGAAAATCCTAATATAGATAGTACTTCTAGATTAATATTAGATATCTGTGAAAAAAAGTCACTAGAAAATATATGCCTGATTGGCTTAAACAATGGAGCTAACATTGCAATAAATACTCTATCATTGGGACAAACTAAAATTAAAAGCCTTATCCTAATTGACCCTCCAGTTTTTTTGGATAAAGATTTTATAAAAGAAATTAGAGTATTTATTAACAAACTCGATTTGGAAAGTGCGAATTACAAATCTTTTATAGATGAGTTAGTAAATAATATTCTTGCCAACTCAAACAACGAAAACAAAATTATAGCTAAAAACTCATTCTTAAGCGCTGATAAGGAATCTCTAAAAATAATGTTTAGTAGTTTATTAGAATGGGATAAAAAAGATGCTGAAAAACAAATAAAAAATATAAACTGCCCAACCTTATGCATTTTAACAGATGAGCATCACTGCTCCTACCAGAGAATAAAACAAGAAAACTCTAATCTTGAGATAGGAAAAGTTATTGGTTCAAAATGCTGGGCTACGCTTGAAGCTCCAGATCAGGTTAATCCGATGATAGAAAGATTCCTAGAGTTGCATCACATATAGATATCAAAAATATCTTCAAAAAACATACACACAACCCACCGCAGTCGTTGCGAGCCTATGGCGAAGCAATCTCCCGCCTCCTTGCTTCCACACAACCCACCGCAGTCGTTGCGAGCCTATGGCGAAGCAATCTCCCGCCTCCTTGCTTCCACGCAACCCACCGCAGTCGTTGCGAGCCTATGGCGAAGCAATCTCGTGCGAAATGCGCAGCATGTAGCACGGAAGCAAGTTCAGGTGGCAAGGTTATTAGATAATATCAATATTTATTTCTAATTTTTATCAGGATCATAAATATCCCTGACAAGAAGTCCGGGGTCCGCGCTACGCGCTCCACCCGAGGTTGCTTCGGCGTAGCCTCGCAAAGACTGCGGCCAGGGAAGCTCTTTCCCTTTGAAGCAAGCTAAAAGTCTCCTAGCAACGACAGCGGGGGTTTTGTTATTTTTATTGTTTAAAGATAAGTTTGCACAGTAGGTTTATATGGGGTGCAATTAAATTACCAACACAAAAAACCAACATTAACCTTGATAAATATGCGCATATAGCATATATAAACCTGTATAAATATGCGTTAAGTGAATATTTTTACAGGTTTATTCTATAAAGCAAGAAGCTTTCAAAAAATGAGGTAATAGAATAAAAACCTGACTTTTTGCAAGCATAATTGCAAAAAGTCTTGACTAATTGCAATTATGCTTGCAATTAGTCAGTAAATGGAGGTGCTCAATGCTTAATAGAATTTATGGCGATATTATTAAACAACACCTGTTAAAAAGACGACAAAAGATATTTTCACTCTGAAAGATCCAATTATCATACCCATTGAAAATCTATTAAGCCAGCTTATTTAAATAGATCCTTGATAGAAATTTTCAAGAACTCCTCTAAAGGCATCCCCTGAGCACCAACTTGAAAAAGTTTTGCCTCCGGACATAAGCGCTTAAACGCAGACAACCCTGGCAATGCAACTTTTCTCATACCACTTTTAACTTCTATAGCACAAATCTTACTGCCGTGCTTCAAAACGAAGTCAACCTCTTGATTTCTATCTCTCCAATAAAACAACTCAATTTGTGTTCCCACAACCTGACTAATTAAATAAGAACCAACGGTAGATTCAACTAAACGTCCCCAGTAATTTCTATCTAACTTAGCCTCATCAATAGATAAGCTCCCTTGGGCTGAAATTAAAGCCGTATTCATTACTTGTAATTTAGGACTTGATACCCTCTGGCGTAACTTTTGCTTAGAGAACTTTTGTATTCCCATTACCATGCCAGCATCTGCTAATAATTGTAAATAATGTGCCAAAGTAGTTGTATTGCCAGCATCATCCAACTGACCTATCATCTTTTGATAAGACAATATTTGAGAGGAGTAGTCACAACTTAATTGAAAAAGCTGGCGCAACAATGCCGGGCGATCAACTCGTGTCATAAGCAAAATATCTCTAGATATAGTAGTTTCGATTAGTGAATCTAGAACATACCTTTGCCAACGAATAAAGTCATCACTCAAGCTATAAGCTCCAGGATATGCTCCAAAAAAACAATATTGATCTACAGTACAACCAAATGCTTGCTGCATCTCCATAAAACTCCAATGAGGAACCTGAATGAGCTCGAATCTTCCTGCCAAACTCTCAGATAAACCTTTTTGCAATAATAAAGCTGCCGAACCTAATAATAAAACCTTGATATCTCGCTTTTCAAAAGAATCCTCATCCCATAGCTGCTTTACCACTGATGACCAATCAGGAACTTTTTGTACTTCATCTAAAACTAAAACCATAGTACTTTTTGCTCCTTCAGAAACCCACTTTACTCGAGCAACCTCCCATTGCTGAGCGAGCCACGTTCTATCCTTTATACTTGGAGCATCTGCAGAACAATAATGATAAGGATAAGATAACTTATCTAACAACTGCTTTGCCAAAGTTGTCTTGCCCACCTGTCGTGGCCCGAATAATACCTGAACAAACTGCCTTTCAGCCTTAAACCTATCATAGACTACATTAAAAATTTCCCTAAAAAACATACACATACCCCTTAAAATACAAATTACTCAGTATATTGAGTAATTTTACTCAATATACTACAGTATTTCAAGTTTATTGCTAATTATAACCAATAAAAAAGCGCCTTGCGGCGCTTTAAAAAACTAAAAAGTTAAATTAACAATAGATGATTACATCATGCCAGGCATACCGCCCATACCACCCATACCACCCATGCCACCAGCACCGCCACCATCGCTATCTTCTTTTGGAAGTTCAACAATAACAGCTTCAGTAGTAATCATTAAACCTGCAATAGAAACCGCGTTTTGCAAGGCAAGTCTTGTAACTTTAGTTGGATCCAAAATACCAGTTTTGATCATATCAACATATTCACCCGTCGCAGCATTATAACCAAAATTACCTTTTCCTTCAGCAACTCTATTAACAACTACTGAAGGCTCACCACCAGCGTTTGATACGATTTGACGAAGAGGAGCTTCAAGAGCTCGTCTAACAATCTCAATACCGTGGTCTTGATCCTCATTGCTACCTTTAAGATCTTTCAAAGATGCAACAGCTCTCACTAATGCAACCCCACCCCCAGGAACAACGCCTTCTTCAACCGCAGCACGCGTAGCATGTAAAGCATCGTCAACCCGCTCTTTTTTCTCTTTCATCTCAACTTCAGTTGCAGCACCAACTTTAATCACCGCAACACCGCCAGCTAATTTAGCTAGGCGTTCTTGTAATTTTTCTTTGTCATAATCAGAAGTTGCTTCTTTGATTTGCGCTCTAATTTGCTTAACTCTTTGATCTATGCCAGATTTATCACCAGAACCACCAACAATAATGGTGTTTTCTTTAGTAATCTCAATTTTTTTACAAGATCCTAAATGCTCTAAAGTAGCGCCTTCTAAACTAAGACCAACTTCCTCAGAAATAACAGTAGCGCCAGTTAAAGTTGCAATATCTTCTAGCATGGCTTTGCGTCTATCTCCAAAACCTGGAGCTTTTACAGCTGAGATCTTCACAATACCACGCATGTTATTTACAACTAATGTTGCTAAAGCTTCTCCTTCAACATCTTCAGCGATAATTAATAATGCTCTACCTGATTTTGCAACAGCTTCTAATAAAGGCAATAATTCTCTTATATTAGATATTTTCTTATCTACTAATAAGATATGAGGAGATTCCATATCAACTGTCATATGCTGTTGATTATTAATAAAATAAGGAGATAAATAACCACGATCAAACTGCATACCTTCTACTACATCTAGCTCATTTTTTAAACCTGAACCATCCTCAACCGTAATAACGCCTTCTTGACCAACTTTATCCATAGCTTCAGCGATAATATTACCAATTGACTCATCAGAGTTAGCAGAAATACTAGCAACTTGCGCAATAGCTTTATTATCAGAGCATGGAGTAGCTTGTTTTTTCAAGCTCGCTAATACAGCCTCAGAGGCTTTATGCATACCACGTTGTAAATCCATTGGGTTCATGCCAGCTGCTACAACTTTAAAGCCACCACTTATTAATGCTCTACCTAAAACAGTAGCTGTTGTAGTCCCATCACCCGCCTCTTCTGATGTTTTAGATGCTATATCTTTTAATAACTGAGCGCCCATGTTCATGTATTTATCATTAAATTCAATGGCTTTGGCAACTGTAACGCCATCTTTAGTAATTTTTGGCGCACCAAATGATTGATCTAAAATTGCATTTCTGCCTTTTGGCCCAAGTGTTACTTGCACTGCATCTGCAAGTGCATCTACACCATTTTTCATAGCCTGACGACCAGCTTCTGCGAAACTAATTTCTACACCCATTTTAAATTCCTTAATTTTTAACTTTTCTAAATTCTCTAAATTTTTACTCTTTGACACCCATGATGTCAGATTCATTCACCATGATAAGATCTTCACCATCAACTTTTAATTCAGTGCCAGCATATTTACCATATAAAACATGGTCTCCAGCTTTAACTCCCATAGGAACAACTTGACCATTATCCGCAACTTTGCCAGGGCCAACTGCGACAACTACACCTTCAGTTGCTTTTTCTTGTGCACTTGATGGAAGAGCGATTCCTCCAGCTGTCATAGCCTCTTCTTCGGAACGACGAACTAAAACGCGATCTGCTAGTGGACGTATTTTCATATTTTTCTCCTTATTTGACAAAATTAACTTTTAATTTGATATGGCGCGAGGGTATTGTGCAAAGTCAAAAGCAAAATGTCAAGCCAGCTCCAAAACAATAAAAAAGTCCATTAAGCTGCTATAAAAGCTAAGAAAATTAACATCCCAATCCAGTGATGCTGGCTAAATGCTTTTATAAAAAACTTAGTTCTATTTTTACGAGTGTCCTCACTCATAAAAATAAAGCCTTCACCTAAATTAAGAGGCTGCTCCTTTAAAAATTTTTTAAGAACCATAAATTGAGATATAAAAAGTATTGCGCAAAAACTCAATATAACATAATACATAACTTGCGCATTTATTCTAAAACCAATAAATACCAAACCTAATAGCATCAGAATTTCAAAAAAACTGATCCAACCCAAAACATTATCCCCGAATAATAATGCGCTTGATTTTATTTTGAGTTTTTTATCATCCAAAACATCTGCTAAAGCATAAATAGTGTCATAAGAGATGGTCCAACACATTGCAATTAAATATAAGATCCAAGCATTTAATGGCAAAGAATTTTGCAAACTAGCATATGCCATTATTATCCCCCAGTTAAAAGCTGCTCCTAAAATCAGCTGTGGACACGGGAAAAATCTTTTAGAAAAAGGATAAAAACACATTAGGCCTAAAGCTATAAAGCTCAACTTAAAAGCATAAGAATTAAGCATTAATGCACAAATCAAATCTAAAAAACATAAAATAATAATTAAGACAAACGCATTTTTTCTAGATAAAACTCCAGATGCCAAAGGCCTCATTTTAGTTCTAAATACTTGTTTATCTATTTTATGATCAAATAAATCATTAATAACACAGCCCAAAGTTCTACTAATAATAATTCCAGCTATAAACACAAGCCAAATTTTAAAATTAACCTTGTTAGAAAAATCAGGCCTTGCTAATAAAAGCGCCCATAACGTTGGCCATAAAAGTAATAAGATAGGTATTAATTTATTAACACGCATCAAATGCGCATAGGCAATAAATTTATCTTTTAGACTAAAAGATATTTCTAAGTTTTTATTTATATTTTGGCTAGATTTTGCAAATGATCTCATTAGTAGGTAACTAAACTTCTACCATTTCAAAATCATCTTTGCCAGCGCTACAATCTGGGCAAATCCAATCTTCGGGCACGTCTGCCCAATGGGTGCCAGCAGGAATTTCGTCATCCGGCCAGCCTTCTTCTTCGTTGTAAATAAACCCACAAATTAAACACATATACTGTTTGTATTCTGCTGCACTTTCCATCTTAAAAAACCTCTTTAAATATATAAAACTTTTACAATTTCGTATTCAACTTCACCCTTTGGTGTTTTAATAATAACCTCATCACCTTCTTGTTTACCAATTAATCCTCTGGCAATGGGAGTATTAACAGATATTTTTCCAGATTTTATATCAAATTCATCATCACCAACAATTTGATATGTAATTTCTTTATCTGTGTCTAGATCTAATAACTCAACTGTAACACCAAAAATAACTTTGCCAGTATTTTCCATTTTGCTTACATCTATAATTTGCGAATTAGATAAACTACCCTCAATTTGTGAGATTCTAGCTTCCATCATGCTTTGTTTCTCCCGAGCAGCATGATACTCGGCATTTTCTTTTAGATCCCCGTGAGATCTAGCATCAGCTATGGCCTCAATCACCTCTGGACGCTCAACTTTTTTAAGCTGCGCCAACTCTTCTTGTAGCATTTTCTCGCCAGTTATGGTCATTGGCACACGTTGTAACATAAATCATACCTCGAATCTAAATAAAGATAATTTTAACAAAGCTTATGGGTGCAAATCCAGCATAAATTAAGTAAAATGCTGTGAAATAATTATAATATAATAGAATTACATTAGTTTAAGTTAAATAAAAGGATAATCTCGTGACATCTTCTGAACAAAACTCTCCAGAAAATAATCAAGATAACACTCAAGATCTTAACTCTCAAATAATAGAGCGAAAAAACAAATTAAAAGCCATTCGTGAAAATAACAAAATTGCTTTTCCTAATGATTTTGAGATAAACACTTGGGCTAAAGATCTTCACCAAACATATGGCGAACATGAATCTGACTATCTTAAAGAAACTTTCAAAGATAATATAATCAATATTGCCGGCAGAATGATGCTACGGCGAATTATGGGTAAAGCTGCCTTTTTTCATATTCAAGATATGACCGGCAGAATCCAGGTTTATGTCAAGAAAAATGGACTAACTGAAGGTTTATTTGATAATTTCAAAACTTGGGATCTAGGAGATATAGTCGCTATAACTGGAACTATATTTAAAACTAAAACCGGTGAGCTCTCTATTCACGCAACAAATATAAGACTTCTGACTAAATCTTTACGGCCCTTGCCAGATAAATTTCATGGCCTGCAAGATCAAGAAATTAAATATCGCCAACGCTACATTGATCTAATAATGAATGAAGAAAGTCGCAATAAATTTCTTATGCGAACTAAAATTATGGATTTCATAAGAAGTTTTTTAAAAGAACGTAGATACATCGAAGTTGATACTCCTGTACTCCAAACTCTAGCTGGAGGCGCTGCGGCCAAACCATTTGAAACTTATCATAACTCATTGAATTTACCTATGTTTTTGCGCATAGCTCCTGAATTATTCTTAAAAAGATTAGTAGTAGGCGGGTTTGATCGCGTGTTTGAAATAAGCCGTAATTTCAGAAACGAAGGCTTATCAACTAGGCATAATCCAGAGTTTACTACTGTTGAATTTTATCAAGCATATGCAACTTATGAGCATTTAATAAGCCTTACCGAAGAGTTTATGCGTAAATTATGCCAGCACTGCCTTGGCAACACTAATCTTACAATCGGCGAACATACTTATGATTTATCCAAGCCATTTGCAAGATTAAGCTTAATAGACTCTATTTTAAAGTTTAATCCCAGCATAAAAAAAGAAGAGCTAGACTCATTAGAGAGCGTATCCAAAATAGCTAAAGATCTTAAAATAAAAGTAGCAAAAGATTATGGCTTGGGCAAAATAGTATTAGAAATTTTTGAAAAAACCGTAGAAGAAAAACTACTTGAGCCAACTTTTATTACAGATTACCCATCGGAAGTATCGCCTTTATCTAGAGCATCAGATGACAATTCTTTTTTTGTAGATAGATTCGAATTTTTTATAGACGGTAAAGAAATTGCTAATGGCTTCTCTGAGCTTAATGACCCCGACGAACAGGCTGCACGCTTCTCTGATCAAATGAAAGCAAAATCAGCTGGAGATGAGGAGGCTATGCCATATGATGAAGATTATATTCACTCACTTGAAATGGGCCTACCACCTACTGCAGGAGAGGGTATCGGCATTGATAGACTAATAATGATGCTGACAAATACCAGCACTATTAAAGATGTAATCTTATTTCCGCATATGCGGCCTAAAGAAAACTAACTAGATAGTTTTCTCCACCTTTAAGCTCTTAACTATAGAATACCAACCGCAATCCATGGCTTTGGCCATTAACTCTCCTCGAGTTTTTATTCCAGTTTTAGAGCATATTGAGCGCAAATGCACCCTACAAGTTGAACGCGACATTCCAAGACGATTCGATATCTGCTCATCTGAGTCACCTTTTAATAAAATTTCACAAAATACTTGAAATTCTTTTATCGTTAAATACCTTAAACCATAGGCATGTCCAAGATAAAAGATCTCTTTATCTTTATCATAAAAACCTGCATCCTTCCCATCATGCTCGGTTACGCTTATATCTACCATTGTTGGAATTGCCCAAATAATTATCTCAGAAACCAATCCATTTTCATCAAAATTAACTTTACAACTAATAATGCCTTCAAAATTTTTATCATTTATAACTGTTGAAAATGGCATTGCATTAATAGGAATGACTGCCTTTGATAGGTCTTCCTTATCATACATAGAGCTTGCTATATTTATCAGAAGCGGCATTTTTGAAATAACCTTATGTTTTAACTGGTCAGGCCAAGGAAAAGACTCAACTGGCCCACCTATGAGCTCATCAACTGGCTGACCAAACAAATCTGCTAAAGGCTTATTTAATAATTTAACTGAAAGATTTCTATCTAAAATAATATATGGGTATGATAAGTCATCCAAGTTGACTGTTGTCATTTAGCTGCTCCTTGCTATAAAATATATCTAATCAAATGTACCTAGACAATTGTAACATAATAATATGCGCATTGCAACATGTATGTATATTTTTATATCTATAGGTCGGAAAAATACTTAAAAATGATTAATTAGAAGTTTTATTTGTTAAAACCGCAGCTTGAACCAATACTAAAGCTTTAGTATTCTTATTTAGATAGTGATATCTTACTAGAATACTATGATACAAAGTTCAGAAGCTGTTTAGTTAAAAATTCAATCGTACCTTATAATGCTACCAAATCTTGAGCCATAAAAATTTAACAACTAGTTTCTAAAGTTAAAAGAGTTTTAGAAACTAGCTTGTGGGAATATACTTGCTTAAATTATTATTTGGACTATTTATTATGTTGTATTTGAGTAGATAATACTGCAGCTTGATCTAATGATGATGAAACACTCAATGCTTCA
>CAJQSL010000093.1 GCA_905612315.1 uncultured Francisellaceae bacterium | reverse complement strand
TAGCATGCGAAAAGCTTCGGGGAGCTTGCAAACGAGCGTTGATCCGGAGGTGTCCGAATGGGGAAACCCAATTAGCATAAGCTAATTATCCTATTGTGAATACATAGCAATAGGAGGCGAACGTGGGGAACTGAAACATCTAAGTACCCACAGGAAAAGAAATCAACCGAGATTCTGTTAGTAGCGGCGAGCGAACGCGGAATAGCCCAAGCATTGTATTAGTTATTAAGATAGGAGAATAGGTTGGGAAACCTAGTCATAGAGAGTGAAAGCCTCGTATCCGAAATTTTAGTAGCTATTGATGCTGAAGAGTAGGCCGGAACACGTGAAATTCTGGTTGAAGATGGGGGGACCATCCTCCAAGGCTAAATACTCCTTACTGACCGATAGTGAACCAGTACCGTGAGGGAAAGGCGAAAAGAACCCCTATAAGGGGAGTGAAATAGATCCTGAAACCGTATGCATACAAGCAGTGGGAGCACGATTTAGTCGTGTGACTGCGTACCTTTTGTATAATGGGTCAGCGAGTTACTGTTACTGGCAAGGTTAACTGAAGAAGGTAGCCAGAGGGAAACCGAGTGTTAATAGCGCGTTAAGTCTGTAGTAGTAGACCCGAAACCGAGCGATCTATCCATGACCAGGGTGAAGGTTAGGTAACACTGACTGGAGGCCCGAACCCACTTATGTTGCAAAATGAGGGGATGAGTTGTGGATCGGAGTGAAAGGCTAATCAAGCTCGGAGATAGCTGGTTCTCCTCGAAAGCTATTTAGGTAGCGCCTCATATTGAGACTCACAGGGGTAAAGCACTGTTTCGGCTAGGGGGGTATTCGTACCTTACCAAACCGAGGCAAACTCAGAATACTGTGAAGTTATATATGGGAGACACACTGCGGGTGCTAAGGTCCGTAGTGGAGAGGGAAACAGCCCAGACCGCCAGCTAAGGTCCCAAAGTATTGCTAAGTGGGAAACGAAGTGGGAAGGCTTAGACAGCCAGGAGGTTGGCTTAGAAGCAGCCACCTTTTAAAGAAAGCGTAATAGCTCACTGGTCGAGTCGGCCCGCGCGGAAGATTTACCGGGGCTAAGCAATACACCGAAGCTGCGGATGGCATGCATTTATGTATGCTATGGTAGAGGAGCGTTCTGTAAGCTGATGAAGGTGAATCGAGAGGTTTGCTGGAGGTATCAGAAGTGCGAATGCTGACATGAGTAACGTAATGCGGGTGAGAAGCCCGCACGTCTGAAGTCCAAGGTTTCCTACGCAATGTTAATCAACGTAGGGTGAGTCGGCCCCTAAGGCGAGGCGGAAACGCGTAGTCGATGGGAGGCAGGTTAATATTCCTGCACTTTTTACTAATTCGATGGAGTGACGGAGACTGCTAGGCTATCGTGGCGATTGGTTGTCCACGTTTAAGCGTTTAGGTAGTGCTTGTAGGCAAATCCGCAGGCATGATTATCTGAGGCGTGATGACGAAGCACCTTTTAGGTGTGAAGTAGCTGATGCAACGCTTCCAGGAAAAGCTTCTAAGGTTAGTTAGTAAGAAACCGTACCCCAAACCAACACTGGTGGACAGGTAGAGAATACTAAGACGAAGAGATAACTTAGGTGAAGGAACTAGGCAAAATGACACCGTAACTTCGGGAGAAGGTGTGCCCACATGGCTTGAAGGTCCTGCGACTGGAGGGTGAGTGGGTCGAAGATACTAGGTGGCTGCGACTGTTTATCAAAAACACAGCACTCTGCGAACTCGTCAAGAGGAAGTATAGGGTGTGACGCCTGCCCGGTGCCGGAAGGTTAATTGAAGGGGTTAGCTTAGGCGAAGCTCTGGATCGAAGCCCCGGTAAACGGCGGCCGTAACTATAACGGTCCTAAGGTAGCGAAATTCCTTGTCGGGTAAGTTCCGACCTGCACGAAAGGCGTAACGACGGCCACACTGTCTCCACCTGAGGCTCAGTGAAATTGAAATTGCTGTGAAGATGCAGTATACCCGCGGCTAGACGGAAAGACCCCGTGAACCTTTACTACAGCTTTGCACTGGACATTGATTATAACTGTGTAGGATAGGTGGGAGACGTTGAAGCACTGGCGCTAGCTGGTGTGGAGTCATCCTTGAAATACCACCCTGTTATATTTGATGTTCTAACTTAGGTCCCTTATCGGGATTGAGGACAGTGTATGGTGGGTAGTTTGACTGGGGCGGTCTCCTCCTAAAGAGTAACGGAGGAGCACGAAGGTACCCTGAGCGTGGTCGGAAATCACGCTGACAGTGCAAAGGCATAAGGGTGCTTAACTGCGAGAGTGACGGTTCGAGCAGGTACGAAAGTAGGTCTTAGTGATCCGGTGGTTCTGTATGGAAGGGCCATCGCTCAACGAATAAAAGGTACTCCGGGGATAACAGGCTGATACCGCCCAAGAGTTCATATCGACGGCGGTGTTTGGCACCTCGATGTCGGCTCATCACATCCTGGGGCTGAAGCAGGTCCCAAGGGTATGGCTGTTCGCCATTTAAAGTGGTACGCGAGCTGGGTTCAGAACGTCGTGAGACAGTTCGGTCCCTATCTACCGTGGGCGTTGGAAATTTGAGAGGAGCTATTTCTAGTACGAGAGGACCGAAATGGACGCACCCCTGGTGTACCGGTTGTTTTGCCAAAGGCATTGCCGGGTAGCTACGTGCGGACGGGATAACCGCTGAAAGCATCTAAGCGGGAAGCCTCCCTCAAGATGAGATTTCCCGGGGCGTAAGCCCCCTGAAGGTCCGTTGAAGACTACGACGTTGATAG
>CAJQSL010000092.1 GCA_905612315.1 uncultured Francisellaceae bacterium | reverse complement strand
CCGCTACTAGCAAGGAAATGAAAAAAGGTTCTTTAGGCTATGGTGCATTTGTTGGTTATGGCTATCAAGTTATGCCACAATTTTACTTAGGTGCTGAATTAGGCTACCAAGATAACGGACATACTAAATACAACTATTCAAGCAGTTCTGCATCAGCTAATGTTAAAATCAAAAGTCGTATGATGACTTTATTAGCAACTGCTGATTATTTTGTTACTCCTAACTGGGATGTTGTTGGTAAATTTGGTCCTGCTTATGTTTGGCAACAAGTTAATGTAAATGGTACAACTACTTTATATCAAAATGTACAAAGCAGTAAAACTCATAAAGTAGCTCCATATGTAAGTCTTGGAACTGGTTATCACTTTGATAACAGCATGAGCGTAAGTATTGCTTATGATCACTTATTTGGTTCTTCTAACGGAAACTTAGATGTAGCTAAACCTAAAATCAGATCAGTTAACTCTATCCAGTTAACTCTAGGTTATACACTACCTTTCTAATTTTTAATAATTAGAATTTCTAAAAAGCCCTGCCATTTGGTAGGGCTTTTTTTTTGCCTATTTTATTTAATTTATAATTTAATTTACAGCAGTTATATTTTTCCAACCAATAAATAATTATTGTATCTAGGATTTTTGGTATATTCTGATATTATCTATATAGTTCAATACTTAATTCTTTGGGGATCTTACATGTTTCGTCCGTTATTAATATCAACATTAATATTAATATTAACATTAACTAGTTTATTAATAACAGGTTGTGGCCAAAAGGGGCCTTTATATTTGCCAAAGGATAAGCCCTTAGATGCTGCTAAGCCTGCACATATAAAGCAGGCGCACAGGGCGGTAGCTGTTAGTAAAAAACAACAAGTTCCAGTAAAAAAAGCTTCAGCAGTAAAGCTCGATGAGAAGAACCCAGGTTCAGTTGATAATTTGACTAATCCGGATGTTAAGCCAGAATCAAAAACTAATTCAGGAACTATTCATGTATCCGGAAGCTAAGCAACAGAGTATTGATAAGTATTTATCTTATTTGCGAGTTGAAAAACAGTATTCAAAGCTAACTGGCTCACATTATTCATATGATTTGAAAGTATTTTTTAATTTTTGTAAAGAACGTAGAATTACTCATTGGCATAATGTTAATCCTGATCAAGTTAGAATGCTGGTTATGCAGTTAGTACAAGATGGTGCAGGATCCAGCAGAATAGCGCGCTTATTAGCGGCTATTCGAGGGTTTTATAGATATCTAAATATTCTGGATATTAATTTTGAATTTTCTCCAGCAGTTGGAATAAAACCGCCAAAGTCTGAGAAAAAACTACCCAATATACCAGATGTAGATCAAACTCAAGCTATGTTAAATCAGAGTGTTTATAAAGATATTGATGTTCGAGATTTAGCTATATGTGAGTTTTTTTATGCAACAGGATTGCGTTTGTTTGAGTTAGTTAATTTAGATTTAGAAGACGTAGACTTTAGGCAAAAGCAAGTATACGTTTTAGGAAAAGGCAATAAAGAGCGTTATGTACCAATTGGAGATTGCGCTTTAAAATCTTTAAAAACATGGTTAAATGTTAGAGAAAATTGGTTGGTGACAGGGACTAATTTAAGTGATATTAGTATAAGCCATAAAAAAGGAGCTTTATTTTTGTCACAAAGAGGAGGGCGCATAACAACTAGAAGCGTGCAAAAAAGGATGGCTTTATGGGGAAAAAAATATAGCCAAACTAAATTACACCCACATTTATTGCGCCATGCCTTTGCAAGTCATTTATTAGAATCAAGTCATAACCTTAGAGCAGTGCAAACTCTTCTAGGTCACCAAGATATTGGCAGTACCCAAATTTACACGCATTTAGACTTTCAGCAGTTGGCCCAGGAGTATGATAAAGCTCATCCTAGGGCTAAAAAAAAGTAAATTTAATTTTGTATATTTTCTTGCAAGATAAAGTCATAGCATATATATTTAATTAGCTATATTAAAAAATTATTGACAAATAGGAGTGTTTTATATGTTAAGGCTAATTCTAGGTGCTTCATTATTAGCGTTTATGAGTGTTACTTTATCTGGTTGTTGGGAGCTTGCAGCAACTGCTGGTGCAGCTGCGGGAGCTGGTGGAATGTATACTTATGATCACTATAAATTAGTGAAAAAAGATGATAGCACTAAGTCTGATGATACTAAGTCTGATAGTTCTAAAAAATAGAGTTTTAGCTATATTTAAAGTAAACTATATATAGTTTATTTTAAAAGATATTTTTATTTATGAATGCAGATTTATCTGAAAAAACTCGTTATCAAACAATAAAATATGGCATGCGTATTAGCGTGTGCATCAATTTGTTTTTAGGAGTTATAAAAGTCATTGTTGGTGCCGTTGGGCACTCTAGTGCTCTTGTGTCTGATGGAGTGCACTCTTTAGCAGATTTGGTTGCTGATTTTTTTACTCTTATAGCAGGAAAAATAGGTTCAAAGGGGCCGGATGAGGACCATCCTTATGGTCATAAAAGAATAGAGACCTTTTTTAATTTTGGCTTGGGTGTTATTTTAATTGGCATTGCTTTTGCTATTGGCTGGGATGCTATTTCTCGTATTGCTTCTAAAAGTTTTG
>CAJQSL010000091.1 GCA_905612315.1 uncultured Francisellaceae bacterium | reverse complement strand
CCCAATTATTATTATTTTCCAAAAAGTATGGTTTATTTCTCTTAAAATCAACTTTTTTTAATCCTAAAAACTTATTTGTCTTATATTCATTTATAACATAATTCATAGAACTATTAATATTTGCATCTATTACACTATTATTAGTTTTTTTAGCAAAATTACATATGGAATCTTGATTCTGCAACCACCATAAGTATAGAGATGTCATATCACATATGCCGCCTGGAACTTTATTTTCCTTATGCCAAACAGCCTTATCTTTATACACATCTAACCTAAAGCTATCTATGCAAAATTCACAAAAACTCTGCAAACTATCCAGCGTCCAAAAACTGAACTCTCCACTAGCTGACCATTGGTAAGGATCAGGGCTCTGACAAGGAATTACTAACCCACATTTGAAATTATCACCACCATAAATATTATATATTTCATTAACAGATTCATAGATTAATCCATCAGAATCTGAGTAAAATATTTTTTTAATATTATTTTGTTTCATGTACTCCAATAAATAAAACCACCTAAGCCAACAAAACAATTCAAAATCATATGGATTAGAGGAACGATGAATATAATTTTCTATAAACTTTGAACTCATTTCATCTTTAAGGTTATTTATATATATATTATCAACACCTTTAATATCAAAGTTAGGCCCAGCATCTCTTATAAGTACTACATTGTTTTCATTAAATGAAACTGCCTGATTCAAAATATATGGCAAGTACCAGCTATGGCCTTTATGTATAAATGCTATTTTTATCTGTTCATCATTCATATTTTTATACCCAATAATCTATAAAAAACTAATGAAAACCTTGTCAGTACTAACCAAGAATCTCACTCGCGCCCTCTTTGATCTTCCCAGAAAAAACACTAATATTTTCTTCAATAAAACCATCTTCACCACGCCCAACACCATAAACCTTGAGATCAGAATCTTTTGCCATATCTAAATTTAAAATATTCCTACCATCAAAAATAACAGGTGTCCTCAATTTTTCTTTTATTTTATTAAAATCAGGACTTCTAAATTCCATCCATTCTGTCAAAATAATTAACGCCTCTGACTCAAACAATGCATCTTCAGCGTTTTTTGAAAAACAAATTTTTTCCGCAATCTTTTTATCTTTAAAATACTTGCGAGCATTATCCATAGCCATTGGATCATAAACTCTAACAGAAGCACCTGCTTCACATAATAAACTAATAATCTCTAAACTTGGCGCCTCTCTAATATCATCAGTATTCGGTTTAAAAGAAAGCCCCCAAATTGCAAAAGTTAAGCCTTGAATATCTAAACCAAAATATCTATAAACTTTATCAAACATCACTTTTTTTTGATTCTTATTAACCTGCTGAACTGCATTAATTAACGGGCTATTATAATTTTTTTCTTTTGCCATAAAAGATAGTGCCCTTAAATCTTTTGGAAAACAAGAGCCTCCATATCCGCACCCAGGAGAAATAAATTCACCCCCTATTCTTCTATCAGACCCAATACCATGCTTAACCTTTTCAATATCTGCACCTAACCTTTCCGCCAGGTTACTCATCTCGTTCATAAAACTAATTTTAGTAGCTAACATAGCATTGGCTGCATATTTTGTTAGCTCAGCAGACCGTCTATCCATAACCATGATTTTATCGTTATTCCCATCAAATGATGAATATAATTGCCTCATCATTTTTTCAGCCCTAGAATTATTCACCCCGACAATTACTCTATCTGCGCACATAAAATCCTCAATTGCACTACCTTCTTTTAGAAACTCTGGATTAAATACAACATCAAACTCTATGTAAATATTTCTTTTTTGTAGCTCAGTTAAAATTAGCTTTTCTACCTTTTCACTTGTGCCAACTGGAACAGTAGACTTGATTATAACAAGTGCATATTTAGTCAGTTTTTGGCCTATATTTTTTGCCAATTGCTCAACTTGACTCAAATCAGATGAGCCGTCTTCTGCTGATGGTGTGCCAACCGCCATGACAAAAATATCAGATTCATGCATAGCATGCTGAGCATCTGTTGTGAATACTAATTTGGCACCACTATTCCTTTCTAGAATTTCTTTCAATCCTTTTTCATAAATCAAAGGAATACTTTTATTCAAGCTATCTACAACTTTTGAATTAATATCTACACCGATAACTTTATTTCCAACTTCTGCAAAACAAACAGCAGCCGTTAAACCAACATATCCCACCCCAAATACCGATACCTTCATATTCCACACCAAAAAAATTATTAATTATTTTAAAAAACAATCTAATACTAAACTAAAGCTAATCAATAACAAAAAACTATTTTAAGAAAAAATTTTTACAACCTTTTTTATGGGCCTCTTAATCGCCGATGGCAAATACTTGCTTAAAACTCTTCTACAAAAATTAAGCCTATTATCATAATAAAACTGTCTTATTAACTCGAGTGCTTTATTATTGCTAAATTCATTAACCTCAAAATTTATTGCTTTTTTCATAGACAGCTTGGTCTTATAAATATCCACTCCCCCACAATGCTCACCACTATCATCATGCCCAATATTTTTAGTAAATGACTGCACTGGATTTAAACACAACCCGCCTTTCTTAAAAATAGTAGCATACCAACACACATCCCAAGTATTTATTGTCCCATTTTTATCATCCAGTAAAATATTCCAAAAAGGTGTATATCTATGATTTAAGTTGAATCTTTTAATATCATCTGATGAAAAACAAGATAACAACTTATCTGGATCTCTTTCAAAATAACACCACCTATCGGACCAAGTGGCCCAACCCCAACAATTCATTAATTGCCACAAGAATGTATCAGCTAAGCCATCAGGATTAATTGGATAATTCCAACCTGCTATATGCCATACTTTTTTATTGTTTTTATACAAATTTAAAGCTTGATTCATAAATTTAAGAAAATATGGGCTAGTTACAATATCATCCTCTACAACAATAAATTGTGAAAACTTTCTACTTATTTCAGTAACCCCATCAATAATATTTTTCGCTAAACCATAATTTTTTGACCTTAAGTTAACAGTAACTGACTTAAACCCTGAGATGTTTTTTATTAAGTCTCTTACTAACCCTACTGGCTTAACATCTTTGTCTGATCTAGCTGCATCTGAAAAAATAAAAAGATCAGTTTTATCAGCCCCGTCATTATTTGCCAAAGCCTCTATAGTTTGAAGGGTATGATTATATCTTTTATAAACAAATAAAATAACTGGACTATGCTCTAGCATTAAACCTCCTAAAATATTTCCATAAACATACATAATTTGCTAGCATAATAACTTAAGAATTGATGCTATCATATAATATTTTAAAATTAAAATTATCTAGGGCGTGGTATATGAAAAAAGTTTTAGTAACTGGCGGTGCTGGTTTTATTGGAGCTAATCTATGTAAATATTTATTAAGCAAAAACTATACAGTTTATTGTCTGGATAATTTTTATTCATCTAGTAAAACTAATATCTCATCATTAAAACAATATTCAAACTTTAGTCTAATTGAACATAATATTTGCGAACCAATTTGCTTAGAAAATAAGATTGATGAAATATATCACCTAGCATGCCCAGCCTCGCCAAAGTATTATCAGTTAGATCATATTAATACTTTAACAACCTGCTTTCAGGGAACTTTGAATATATTAGATTTGGCAGCTAAACACAAAGCTAAAGTACTATTTACCTCTACGAGTGAAATATATGGTGACCCGCTGGTGCACCCTCAAGTTGAATCCTATTTGGGGAATGTTAACCCAATTGGCCCAAGATCTTGCTATGACGAAGGAAAGCGAGTCGCTGAATCATTAATGGTTAATTATCACCTGCAAAAAAATATTGATATTAGAATTGCGAGAATATTTAATACATATGGACCATTAATGAATGAAGATGATGGAAGAGTCGTATCTAATTTCATAGTATCCGCATTAAATGATGATGCTATCATAATTCATGGAGATGGTAGTCAAACAAGATCTTTTTGTTATGTAGATGATATGGTTCAGGGTTTATATTCTCTAATGAATTGTGGAGAATATTTGGGGCCGACAAACCTTGGCAATCCACATGAAATAACCATTAATCAGTTACTAAATTTAGTTTTAAAATTTACAAGCTCCACATCAAAAGTTAGTTATACCAAATCAAGAATTGATGATCCAACTCAAAGAAAACCAAATATTGAAAAAGCATTACAAACGCTAAATTGGCAACCAAAAATTGATTTAGAAACTGGATTACAACGAACTATTCAATACTTTAGTAATGAAAAGTTTATTCCAACCCCGAAAAACTTAAAGCTCCAACATGCTTAAAGTTATAACTAAAACTCCCACAAACTATAATCCCGGCCTATTTGGTATGTCAATTACAAACAAGAATTCTCTTTTAAATAACATCTTCATATATCGTTTTAGTTTTAACCGCAGATATTTCCCATGAAAAGTTTTTCAATCTAGACAAGCCACTTTCTACTAGTTTTGTTCTGACAAACTCACTCTCCAATACCTTATTAGCAGCCATAAAAATAGAACTTTCACTATAAGGATCGAAGTAAATGGCTCCATTTTTAGCCACTTCTGGAAGTGAACTTGTATTACTACAAATAACAGGGCACTCATTATAAAATGACTCTAAAATAGGGATACCAAAGCCCTCATAAATGGAAGGGAAACAAAACAAACATGCCTTTTTATATACTTCGCACAATTGACTATCATTCAAATTTAACTGAAGCACCTGGTACTTTACTTTCAATATTTTAAATAATTTTAATTCTTGAAATGTAAACCCCCCTCCTCCAACACAAACAACACAAAGATGCCGATTTTTTAAAAGCAATCTAGAAACACCTTTAATAAATCTAACAAAATTTTTATAGCCCCCCCTATTACCCACAAAAAGTATATATTCTTCTGGCAAAACCATTCTAAATTCATACCCATCATAAATACTGACTGAGGCATTATACGCATGATATATAACCTCAACCTTTGACTCATCTGTACCAAACATTTCAACCAAATCCTTCTTTGTGTTTTCTGATACTGCAATAATTTTTGATGCCTTTTCTACTAAAAGTTTTTTATATTTAGAAGTGTTATCAAATCTGGAAAACATATTACCAAATTTTTCATGAATCATATCATGGACAGTTAACACAAAAGGTCTACTGCCAATATGCTTTAAAAAATATGGGTCATAATAGGTTGGGTGAAACACATCAAATTGTTTTTTGGTAAGTCTTCTTTTTGATAATATTTTATTCATAGAAGACATAAGCTTTCCCTTGCCCTTGAAATCTATACTAGGAAAAAACTTGGTATGTTTAAATATTTCTGAGTGTGAAATATATTGATTATTTGAAAAAGTTAGTACACTGGAAGTGGATATATCTCGTGTTTTTTCAAGCTCTCTATTTAAATTATAAAAATATCTAGAAATACCTCCGTATTTTTGACTACTAAATATCTGGTGATCAAACAAGACCTTCATCATACCTCCCCCTAATATCAAAAAACATCCATAAAAACAGCATCAACTATTACTTATAAAAAGATAATCTGCCCAAGTTTTGCTTTTAAGTTTAATTTGTATCAACTTATACAAACCAACCTTACTACCGCCCCTGATAACCTGCAATTTACAATACGGTATTTTTTTTTGAGTGAAAAAATGTAAACTCCCAATAGAAGAATAATTTAAATTATATTTTTTTGCGATAAACTCTAATGTCTTATGAGAATAAAATGAAATATGTTGTCCATGTGTTAAGCCATAATACCACCAGTCATTAGGATAGGGCACTTTATCTGGCAAAAGCTCTGTAGAAAAAATGATATTTCTTGATTGTAATAGCATACTTTCTATTTCTTTAATTGGGTCATCAAAATGTTCAAAACTCTCAAAAGTAGTTATTGCATCATATTGTGAAGAATTGTTTTCAAACCCTCTACAAAATAGGTTTTCTGTATATTTATCATCCCAATAAAAATCAAAGCCAACATCTCGCATCATTCTAACAAATACGCCATAACCAGCAGCATAATCTAAATAACTACTTCTTTTGTCAAAAAACAAAAACAAAAATATAGAAACTTTTTTACAAAACGAAATATTACGCTGCATATAACCAGTATCAGATATATTTATAGGGCTCTTATAAGCCTCATCTAGCCAATATGGCTCTTCTGTTTGTAAAAAACCGCACCTATGACAATGATAATAACTTATATCATATTTTTTTAAAATTTTTGCATTAAATGTTTTTTCATTTTCTTTTTCACATATTTTACATTGCACCAGCAATTTTCTCCTAAAAACCATTTCTCCAAAGATACTATCATAGACATCTAAAATCAGATAGCATCCAAAATTCTTCTAATCGGCCGTCTAATAGTATATAAAATTAATTTTCTAGTTATCTTCTTAATAAAAAAAGGTTTTTTTTTGTTAACTTGTATGAATTGCCTCACCCTAGATAGCCCCTCTTTATTGCTATAATCATTAACTTCAAAATTAGTCACTCTGTGTTTAGGTAATGGAATGTTATAAATACTTACATCACTATGATTAAAGCCAGAGCCATCATTCCCTATACTCTTCACTAAGCTTTTGGAAGGGCTTAAGCACAAACCATTTCTTCTAAAAATAGTGGCATACCAATAAATATCCCATGCTTCAGGCAATGTTCCAGCTTTATGAGCTAACACCTGCCCCCAAAAACCTCCGCTTGGAATATTTAAATCAAATTTATCTATATCATCATTTGAAAATTCTGATATCAACTTGTCAGGATCCATCTGAAAATTGGACCACCGATCTGACCAGGTCGCCCAACCCCAACAATTCATTAATTGACATAAAAATGTATCAGCCATATCACTAGTTTTAATAGGATAATTCCAGCCTGCTATATGCCATACTTTTTTATTATCTTTATAGATCTTTAATGCTTTATTCATAAAGTCAAGGAAGTAAGGTCCAGGTAAAGTATCATCTTCCATCACTATAAATTGTGAATATTTTTTGCTAACTAGTGTAATTCCTTCTACCATATTTCTTCTACAAGCATAATTACACGGCCTTAATACAACTGACACTGATTTAAAACCTGATATTTTTTTCAATAGCTTACGAACACTTTCTACTGCATTATTATCTTTTTCTGATTTAGCAGCATCCGAAAATACAATTAAGTCTGTCTTATCAGATCCATGATTTTTAACCAAGGCTTTTATCGTTCTTCTTGTATGTCTAGGCCTATTATAAACAAACAAAATTACAGGACTATATTCCAAAACTCTCTCCTCCCAACATTATCATTAAAATATATTATAAGAAAACTTGTTCAAATTTATTTACAGCTTCTATAACCTTAAAAACATCTTCTTCTTTATGAAAAAAGGATATAGGCAAACTTAGTGTAGTAGCATGAATTTCATCAGAGATGGGAAACGAGCCATCAATAACACCGGTCATTGCCGTTCTTCTAAACTTATCCAAACCTACTCATAACTAAATACAAGCAAGTTTAGTGTTAGATTCCTGCTTCATAGAGGATAGTTTCACTTTGATCCTAGAATCAAAGCCAGAGCTTTCCTCTCCACAGGCTTTAACGGTGGAACTCACCGCAACGCTGTTTCAAAAACAACATTAAAAAGATAAGCAATTACTTAAAACAAATCAATGCATCACAAAAATTTGAACTAAAATTATTAGTCAATTATTAATATATAGGTAGGCTTGAGTAGGTTTAGTTAAGTTTTTTGGTAACAGTTGTGAACCCTCCTCTTTCACCCGTTGCATCATAGATATAATAAACTCGCTTTATATCAAAAGGTAAGATTTTATCTATAGTGGTTAGTTTTCCTCGACTATCAGAAAAAGTAGGTATTTTTATTAAAAGAGCCATTTTTTTCTCCAAGTCTTAACGTCATATATGTTATAAACTTTACGCCGATACCTCCTTATAATATCTTTTATTCGTTTTATAGGCTTTAGCTTTACCATTTCATTAAAATTAACATCGATATCATAAATAGCCAAACGATTCGCCAAATCAAGCAAATGTTCTACATAACACACATAAATAATCAACACCACATTATAAGATATATCACGACAACTACTTATATCAACCGTACTTTTATTAATAAAGCTAAATAACGTAAAGTGATAAAAAACTAAAAAAAACTCTCTACCAGTTTCGGACTCAAGACCAATTAGATGTTCACCATCTTTTTTGAAACTATACTGTTGAACATTAAAATTAGCAACTCCTCCTCCAAGATGTCCAAGAACATGAACTCCTTCAAATTTTTTTGGCCAACTATCCAAATATTTCTGATCTCCAAATTTACCATCCTCTACTCTATCAAAACACCATTCAAGACAAGCGCTCCTCCAATCATTTAGCACTTGCATCCCATTTATATCATTCTTAAAAGTCATAAATTGCACACAATAAATTCCATATGTATTCCTTTCATTCTCATACTGAGCACTATGCCTATGCTCGGTAATTAACACCGATTTTTGGCCCACTTCATCTATTAAGACAGACGGGTCAGAAAAAAAGTATAAATCAGCATCGACATAAGTACATGACGATAATGAAAATTCCTCAATTGCATACTTGATAATTGACGACGAGCATGTCCAACAATACTCTTTTGGTGTGCGACTAGACTTGATTTTTAAAAGCTCTTCATCCTCAAATTCTTGCAATGAAATAATAGTAACGCAATCTAAGTCTAACTTTTTTAAACAGTTATAGCTTTTATCATCAAAAGGAAAAACATATAAATGAAAGTTTGAGCTA
>CAJQSL010000090.1 GCA_905612315.1 uncultured Francisellaceae bacterium | reverse complement strand
TCAATTCCTTTTATAGTTGCGTGCGCTGACTTAAAAGACTTGAATTCTTTTGTCGGCCGCGTTACTTTTTTTATAAAACGATGATCTTGCTCTACAATATTATTGGGGTATTTTATTTGACGGATCTCTATTTTCTCATTTTCTGCTTGTGAGTTATTCACCGGCCTAAGTGCTGAAAGATTAGATCCGCTCTTATCAATTACAATTTTTTCTGGCATACCACAAGACCCTATGGCTTTATCAAAGAACTCTTTTGCAGATTTTTTATCACGTTTTTTTGACAACATAAATTCAATAGTATCCCCACCTTTATCAACTGCGCGATATAAATAACACCATTCTCCTTTAACGCGGATATATGTTTCGTCCATGCGCCAGCTTGTTCCCGTTTTCTTTTTATATTTGCCTCTGAACTCTAATTCTAGCTTAGGTGCGTAACTAATCACCCATCTATTTATAGTTGAATGATCGACTAAAACGCCTCTTTCCAACATCAACTCTTCTATGTTGCGATAGCTTAGTGAATACGCAACATACCAGCGAATAGCCATCACGATTATTATTTTCTTGTAATGACGCCCCTTAAAACTAATCACATGATGCTCCTGTTATCTAATGATTGGGCGCCATAATAGCATGGGTGGGTGGTTTTTACGACAGAACCTAAATTATTGGTGGCATTATGCTATGATTTTTTTGTTTCTACAGTCTCATGAGTTAAAACCATGTATGGAGGATCAGCTAAGTACTTTTCAAATATAATGTTAGCTTCGTAGTGTTTAGGGTGCGCCATAAAAACATTTAGAGCTGCTCTATCTTCAAAAAGAATTTCAACTCCAAGGCTATAGATATCAGCTGGCGTATACTTACTTTCATTCTTGAATATTTCATATTTAATAATTCCTGGAATTTCTAGTATAAGACTTTTAGTAGAACAAAGAAGGCTGTAATAGTCTTCGTGTAAGTTTTTTTTAAAATTCAATATCACAATATGTCTAATCATAATTAGATTCCTTTTCTATCTATTTAATTACTTAGTTAAGTACTAATATCCCTACAATAATATAATTGTACTATGGGGAGTGCAATAATTTTATAATTTAGCAGCGTAATCGCGCCTAGAGTTTCTCTCCTTTGGGTTTTATTTGAGTTTAGGGCAGAACCCAAACTAGAGCTATGTCGTTTTAACCCCTATTAGTGGGCTAGATTTTTATTTCAAAAAACAGTTTAAACATGTACGTATTAGTTAGTTGCTTAGTTAGCACCGCTGGCGAGTAGGTTTTTATTTGCTAATATTCTTGTAAGCCAATAATAATGAGTTTTTTAATTTGATTGGGCTAATTTTCGACTGAGCGTAATATGGGTTAGTCATTTGTTGTGATATCAAGGGTGTAGTATAATTTGTGGAGTGCTTACGTTGGCTGTACACATTTTTATTAAGTGATTGTAAAATAAACTCCATGAGTAAAAAGATTATGGGCTCTAAGATATTATATACAACTAAAGGTAGTTAAGAGGTAACGATGAATAATCCACATGAAAAGTTTATAAATTTACCAAAAAGAGATAACGTCCCACCTTCCAACGTTTTCACAAAACAATATATTAAAAACAAATTAGGGGATAGAAACACCATTATTCTTTTACCTGGAGGGCCAGGCAATGATATGGGAATGTATGATGATCCTGACATGTCAATTGCTCAAACTTTCTTTCAAGTTGTAGATGTTATTCTCTTCGATCCAAGGAGTTGTGGTAAGAGCGAACAATGCAGTGTCGAGTTTTGTTCATTGGAACACTATATAGATGATGTAGAAGCTATCCGTCAATATTTCAATATTAGCCCTAATAAATTTTTTGTTTTTGGGCAGTCTTATGGCTCTATAGTTGCCTTAGGTTATGCTACTCGTTACCCAGATTTATTAAAGAAATTATTAATTATTGGTGGTGTTGTAAGCTCCTCTTTTTATGCTGAAGCAAAAGCCCAATTAGAAAAAATAGGAACTGCTGAGCAAATTGTATTTGCCGAAAAACTATGGAATGGCACGTTTGATGGCTCTAAAGAAGAGGTGGCTGAGTTTTATAGGTTAATGTCCCCCTTATATATTTATTCTTTTGAACCGGGAGAGCCACCACTTGAAATAGGGTATAACCTTGATGTGATGAATTATGGCTGGGGAAATTTTTTAAAACACTTTGACTACGAGAGTGAATTATCCAATGTTAGATGTAAAACATTAATACTGTGGGGAGAGAATGAGTGGATCATGCCAAAATCTCATGTTGATTTTATTTCTAAAGCTATTCCACACTGCTCATTAAAAATATACCCTGAATGTATGCATATGTTATGGATGGACCAGTGGGAAATGTTCATTCATGACGCTTTAGCGTTTTTTGCACTAGATGGAGGAGAAAATTAATGAAATCAGGCGCAATGAATTTAATCTACCCCAATAAATCAAACAATATTTTAAATAATTTAGTTCCTAGTTGTTTATGCAGCTTTTCTCTCCCATAAATTTTCATGATAAAATGCTAAAGGTTTTTTATAGCCGATAGATTCATGGAATCGTCTGTTATTGTAAAAATCTATATAATCAGAAATATCTTCTTTTAAATCTAGAATCCCCATATATTGATTTAAATAAATTCTCTCACACTTAGCACTTCTCCAAAATCTTTCAATGCAAATATTATCAACAGCTCTCCCTCTCTCACAAAGCCACAGTTTCTTGCAAGTAAAATAGAAGACTTATTTCCTGGTTGAGGTTAAAACTACATAGCGCTGGTTTGTACCTCTTCAACCTTAGGTCGAATGTTAAGAAATCAAAAGTTTGTGAGGTTTGTGCTTAGAAGCCCAAGATAAGAGATGTCCAGTTTAACATAACGCACATTATGCGAAGACTAGCCATGTTTTTAACAGCTTAATAATTAGACCATATTCATTAATTTAAGTCCTCTTTCTCTCATTTCACCTTGAGGGCTAACATATTTATATAATGCAGCTCTTGTAATGCCTAACTCTTTACAAAGTTCAGTAACGTTAGTATTTCTATCTTGAATAGCTAATTGAACCATTCTCAGTTGGTTTTTAGTCAATTTGAATTTACGCCCACCGACTTTACCCCTTGCTCTTGCAGCACTTAGACCTGCAATCGTGCGCTCTCTGATGAGTTCCCTTTCATATTCAGCTAAAGCAGAAAATATACCAAATACCATTTTACCTGCAGGTGTAGATGTATCTATGCTGGCACCATGGCTAGAGAGTACTTTAAAGCTCACGCCTCTTTCATTAATTTCATCAATAATACTAACCAAATCTTTTAAGCTTCGGCCTAATCGATCAAGCTTCCATACAATAAGAACGTCACCTTGACGAAGCGCGCGCAAACAGCTTGCAAGTTCTGGCCTATCTGTATTTTTGCCAGATAGTTTTTCCTTGTAAATATTTTCTTCTTCAATACCTGCTTGTATTAAAGCATCTATCTGTAGATCATATGACTGACTACCATCAGCTTTTGAAACTCGAACATATCCAATTATCATGGCAACTCATCCGTATTTATAATCAGATTAGTGATTAATTTGACAATAATTTCTTGCATGCCTTTTTATTTGAGGCGGTTATCCTAAGACCCCGAATAACTGCTCTTTCGGCTTTACCCAAACACCTCGCCCTGCCATAACATTTGCAAAAACTTTTTCCATGGCAATAAAGTTATCTCACCACCATCAGGAGTGACAATAACCCTTTGTCGAGGAATATTGCATACTACAATTGATTTATCTGGCTTCTCCTTAGTCGTAAATTCTTGCAAACCTCGTAAGTCTTGCAATCTAATATTACTACCTATTTTAACTTCAATAGCTACTTGCGCCTCACCGATAACAAAATCTACTTCTAAGCCAGAATGCATGCGCCAAAAATAAATCTCTTGTGGCAAATCATTTAATCCTATGTATGCAGTTAATTCCATAAGGATATAATGTTCAAAAGCGGCGCCTGCAGCAGTGCCCTGTAAAGATTCAACATTACGTAATGCCAAACCATTAACAACACCAACATCAAAGAAATAAAACTTAGGCGTAGCTACAATATCTTTACGTTTTAATTTTGGTTTATATGGCTGAATAAAATACCCAAGCAATGTATCAACTAATATTTGATAGTATTCCTTAACTGTTTTGCTACCTACTTGACAATCTTGAGAGATATTAACGTAATTAATCAACTCCGAATTTGAATGTGCAGCAACTTTTAAAAACTTAGAAAAAGCCGCTAAATTACGCACTAAACTTTCTGCCTTAACTTCTTCTGTCAAATAATTCTGCGTATAAGCCTTAATAGATTTCTTCCAATTAACCGCGCTATAATGTGAAGGAACAAGCCCTTGTTGCAGGGCTAACAATAAATCAAATTCTGGTATTTCAACAAAAGTGAGCGGATAAAAATGATACCCCCAAGCACGACCACCAAGTAGATTTACCCCTTCCCTTTTTAATTTCCTGGCACTAGAACCACAAAGGATAAAATATGCATCTGAATTTTCTATAAGCCAATGCACTTCATTTAATAACTGTGGCACCATCTGGATTTCATCAATAATAACCGGATGCTTCAACTCAGACTCCGACATTGCCAAAACTTCATCTCTAAGCAAATTTGGAGTCTCAAGCAAGCGCCAGTAAACTTCCGTATTTAACAAGTCATACACCACACTGTTTGGAAAATTCTTCTTTAAATAGAAGGACTTACCAGTTTTCCTGGCTCCCCAAAGAAAAGCAGATTGCTTGACCGGCAACTCCATATTCAAATATCTTTTAAATTCAATCATTTGCAGTTAAACTCCATAATTTGTGGGAAATTACGCATCTGTACTCCGTATTTTAGATGGGTATGGCTAAAATTGCAAGAAATCTTCTACTGGCAATAAACGTATGGCGGAATCATCAGATGTCAGTCTTGATAACTTAAATGATGTCAGTCTTGATTATAATGCCACCAACTTTTGCTACATGAAAATTTAACAACCAGCTCCTAAAAAGTTAAAATAATATAAATAATTAAACTTAAATTAGGAATAAAAATGAGTACAAAACAAAAAAAATATAGTTCCGACTTTCTAAA
The DNA here is from genome assembly GCA_905612315.1 of uncultured Francisellaceae bacterium. Classification (GTDB taxonomy): domain Bacteria; phylum Pseudomonadota; class Gammaproteobacteria; order Francisellales; family CACEW01; genus CAJQSL01. Next base: position 24,555 of record CAJQSL010000090.1, on the reverse strand, counting down.
TTTCTTAGTTATATAGTGCCACTAATTTTTGCTACATGAAAAGTTAACAACTAGTTCCTAAAAAGTTAAAATAAGGAACTAAATTCTAAAAATGATTTATCAAATTCCTTCGGTTATTATATTAGTATCTTTTTAAGCAAAGTCAGATATCTTTCGATAAGAAGAATTAAATTCTTGTCGCTACAACAACAACAACAAAATTAATTAGTTTGTCAAAACAATAATTGAGCAAATAAAGGCTTAACTTATGGCTGTTGTCTACAATGTGATTTTACCTATATTTCTTTTCGTGATTGCTGGTATTCTGGCAAAGAGATTCTCCTATGTGCCAGAAGGACTCGGCGATAAGCTCATGTCCTTTGCTATGAAAGTTGCACTGCCATGCCATATCCTATCAGGATTAAATGGGCTTGCATTTGTTGAGCTGTTGTCTTTTCTCAACTTTTTTTGGGTTTTTTTGCTGGTAACACTATTGATACTATTTTTAAGCTTTATTTATGCTAAATATTTTTCAAAAATGAAATCTGATGAAATTGCAAGTTTTGCCGGTAGCTCATGTATGTCAAATTCATGCATGATAGCCATGCCAGTTTTAGCTTTAACGATGGGGCATGTTGGTGTGATTTATGGAGTATTAGCCTTGATAGTATTAGTGATAATGCTACAAATCAGTTCTTTTATTGCAGATTCAATCTATGTATTCAGTGATTTGCCAACAAGATCTCGAGTCAGGATTGCCTTATTTAATTCAGTAAAAAATCCTTTTATAGCTGCAACTCTTATCGGAATCTTTTTGATTGTGTTGAATTTACAAGTGCCGATTCCATTAGAAACAACAATTGACGGTTTTTCTGCAACACTAGCTCCGCTGGCACTATTTGCAGTTGGACTTGAATTGGATTTTTCTGTTTTTAAAAAAAATCTAGTTAAAATTTTAGGAGTATCTTTCTTTAAATTGCTTCTCATGCCGGCTCTGGCTTGGTTGATTGTGCTTGCATTGAACTTTTCACAACAGGCATCTGTTGCTGTTGTGATTTGTTCTGGAATTGCCTCTGCAAAATGTTTTTATGGCATATCCAAAGAAAAAAATATTGCCCCTGAGTTAACGGCTTTAGCCGTTGCTGGAACTACTATATTAGGATTGATCACAATATCTATTCTTGTTTATATACTTAGTTACGTATTCCCAAGCGCTTTTGTAATGCAGTAAGGTTATGGCGCCAAATTTTAAAGGCATATTAATTCCTGGATAGGATTTATTGATGTCAAGGGTGTATTTTAATGGTTCAGGTGTTAACTAATCTAGTAATATCATCATTATTAGAACTTACGCTATTTAAAATTTAACCTGAAAAAAGATAAGAAATGGAGATTCCATGATTGATGTAATCTCAGAAAATATCATAAAGATTATGGCTTCTAATTGGGGTCTTAGTGTGTTTTTTCCAGAAGCTTTATCAATAAATTTCTATTTTAACCATTAAAATGTAAAAGTGTCAGGTTAGAGTTTAAGACGTTGACTCGAAGGTGTCAATAAAATATATTATTAACTCTAAATTGACACATTATGCTGTGGCAGCCTGACGTCATGATAGAGTGTACCCCAAATAGGCATAAATAAATATTGACCTTATGGAACCATGAGGTGCCCACCTAAACAATAAGATAAGAAATGTTGCAATTCATAGCCAAAAGTTATTTACAATTAAATTTAATCTGCTTTAAGTTTTTCTTAAATTATACACATAATCCTTAGCGCTACTTTTCGTACCGCTGGACTTCAAACCCCTATCCCGGCTTGACCCAATGATTGGCTGCTAGCTTTTCATCGGTGGGCGGTGCTTGCAACAGAACCTAATTAATTATATAGTATCGTCACGTAAATTAACTTTACCTAACAAAAAGGAATTATATAATGAGTCATGGTGCAATAGATTGGACCAATCGTGAACAAGTTCTAGCGGCAGTGAATAATGATGGCCAGACCCTTGAGTTTGCAGTAGGATTTCAAGGTGATTAAGAGGTGGTTCTAGCGGCAGTGAATAATAATGGCTCGGCCCTTGAGTTTGCATCAGAATTTCAAGGTAATAAAAAGGTGGTTCTAGCGGCAGTGGGGAAAAATACCACAGTCATGACTTATATTAACGATACCCTTAAGTTTGCATCAGAAGCACTTCGAAATGATAGAGTGGTGGTTCTAGCGGCAGTGAATAATGATGGCTCGGCCCTTGAGTTTGCATCAGAAACACTTCAAGGTGATAAAGATGTGGTTCTAGCGGCAGTGAATAATTATGACTGGGCCCTTGAGTTTGCATCAGAAACACTTCAAGGTGATAAAGATGTGGTTCTAGCGGCAGTGCAGCAGAATGGCCGGGCCCTTCAGTTTGCATCACCAGCACTTAGAGCTAATAAAGATGTGGTTCTAGCGGCAGTGCGGCAGGATGGCTGGGCCCTTAAGTATGCATCAGCAGAACTTCAAGCTGATCCAGTTCTTATGTGGTTTGCGAAATATAGAGATAAGCTGACAGAAGTGTTCAGGGAAGACCATTTAAATTATAAATTTTTAGCAGAAAAATATGAGAGTCGAGCTTTGAATTTGGTAAATAAATCTCTATCAGGACTTATGGGGCCGGACGAACCTGCACCGATGGTGATAAGGTTTGCAAAGGAAAGACTGGCAGATACTTCAGCTAAAGAGGCCGCTGGTACTTCAGCTAAAGAGGCCGCTAGTCCTTCAGATTAAAAGGCCGCTAAAAAAGGTGAATGTTGCACGATTAGTTAAGTGGACAGACTCCTCTGAAACAACGACTGAGTTTTAAAGAAACCATAACATCGCCTTTTGACTACTTTGATCTTATTATTGAGCCCTTCTACAAAGCCGCTATTTTTACGATCCTTAAAATAGTTGGCGATGCTATCTTTGTATTTATTAGATGTGTATCAAGGAATCGTATACAGTAATAACTGGCCTGCACGTAAATATATTTACTATCTATCATCAATCAAAAATAAAAAAAAGGTTTGAGGGCAAATGCAGTGCGCGTGGATAAATAAGATTGATAGGATTTAAAGCAATAGTTATGATTTAATTTTTAACTAAACACCTTCTAATATAAATATTATGGTTTATTAAAAACAATAATTTATTTTATAAAATAATTAAACTAATTCTGATATATTGAATCTAAGAAGCTAAAATAACACTCAATAATTGAAAATAAATTTAGGGTATATAATATGTCAGAAAACCGCGAAGAAACCATATTCGAGAAGATTATAAAAAAAGAAATTCCAGCTGATATCATCTATGAAGATGACACCTGCCTTGCATTTAAAGATCTAAACCCAATTGCACCTACTCATATTTTACTTATTCCAAAAGAGCATATCGCAAAAATTGGGGATGCAACAAGGGATCATGCCAAAATGCTTGGGGAGCTTATGACAAAAATAAGCGTTATAACTAATCAGCTTGGAATTAATGATAATTTTAGAGTAGTTATAAATAACGGGGCCGAATCAGGGCAAACTGTATTTCACCTGCACCTACATATTATTAGTGGGCGTGCGATGCAATGGCCTCCGGGTTAAATTATTACCTAAACTTCAAGCTTAAGATTATCAGTTTGTAACTCAACTGCATACCCCTGACCATAAGTACTTACAGGAGGAGCTGATGGCGTTGCGGAGCTTTCACTGCTTCCTCCGAACAATCTACTAAAAAAAGATGGCGCAGGCGCTGCTGGAGATGGGGCAAGTGACTCATATGGAGGTTGCGGTGATTCTTGAACCATAATCTCACCTGCCATTGGCGGGTTATAATCTACTGGCTGAGCTACTGGAAAAGAGCTTTTGTCCTGACCCGCACCACTACCTTGTTCACTTGAGATACCTCTTGGGCGACAAGTCTCTAGAGTTCCTAGCCCCTTAGCTAGTGCTCTTGCTGATAACTCAGCTACAGCCATACCAACAAAATTAGCAGTTTTGGTACTTAAATCACCCGCATTCCACTGAGGGTTTTCTGCCTTGCATTCATCAATACCAACTTTCCATGTGTTTGGTAAATCCTTCATTCTTAAAAAATGATAGATTCTAATCAAAACTCGAGATTTATCTAGCCATCTTTGAACGTCTTTATGGCTAGATTTTCCACGCGCTATTTTTCTCTCATATTCAACAATACTTGTTGATATTTCATATGCTAAAGCAGATTCTACAACCTTATCACTTCTAAATTTACAACCTTCATTTTTGATATGTTTTAATGTTCTATTTAGCTGATCAATTTCATCTTCACTACGAGCATGACCATTGCAATTAGGAGTATTGTGCCGAACACACGGTAATACCGCAACACCAGCTAAAAGACATGCTATGCCACTGTTTAAACCACAACATTTAAATACACTACAAATGATAGAAATCTCAACTGATTTCCTTGAATTAGTTAAAGTGCATTCTGTAAAACCAGTATCTGAAGATCTATTACGTTTACGATCACTTTGTGAACTAGAGACGCAAGCATCAGCACACTCACTTTCTTTAACCTTTAAAGCTTTCTCGTATGTCTCAAATGGACTATTTAATAATGTTGGCTGCGATTCTACCGCTTTAGGTTGCCGCGTAACAGGCATATTAGCACTCCTCAGTTTTTATTATTATGTAAAGACTCAAACACAAAAAATTTGGGCCTTATATTTTATTATTGAGAATTATTTAATATTTTTATTAAAAAAGAATTAAGAAATTGAACGTTTTTTTTACTTATTTTTTTTTAAGATAATTTTTTAAACAAGCAAGATATTACTTTTCCCACCTATACTTCAAAACCTGCACCCAATTATCATCCTGATTACTAGATAAGCTATCATAAAGATTTCTAACTAGCTCTGAATTATTTAAGATAAAACCTGCCGTAATGGCACTTTTAAAGCGCATATGCCCTGATTGTTCAGTGCCCAATAAAGAACCTGGGCCTCTTATTTCAAGGTCTGCTTCAGAAAGTTTAAAGCCATCTGTGCTATTTCTGATTAAATCAAGCCTTTTAGCGCCGATATCACTTAAACCTTGTTGATATAATAAAACACAAAACCCCTGTTCAGAGCCTCTACCTACTCTACCGCGCAATTGATGCAACTGAGATAAACCCATTCTTTGAGCGTTTTCAATCACCATTAAATTAGCATTAGATACATCTACTCCAACTTCTATCACCGTGGTTGCAACTAATAATTGAGTTTTATTATCTTTAAAAGAGCGCATTATTTTCTCTTTTTCTGATGAATCCATTTGCCCATGCATAACTCCTATAGAAAGCTCCGGCAATGCCCGCGATAAAATTTGATATAGCCTTGATACTGCCTGCGCTTGAATAACTTCAGATGGATCAATAAGCGGACATACCCAATAAACTTGAGAGCCACCTGATACATGCGATCTCACCCGCTCAATCAATTTATTACGCGATGCATCTGCCATAACGACTGTTTTAATAGGTAATCTCGATGCTGGCAACTGATCAATAACAGAATAATCACAATCTGCATATAAACTCATCGCCAAACTTCGAGGAATTGGCGTTGCCGTCATAACTAATTGATGCGATCTATAATATTTGTTTGTACTTGCATCTAAAATAGTGCCTTTTTCTATAAGCTGCTTGCGCTGTTCGACACCAAATCTATGCTGCTCATCTATTACTACTAAAGCTAATTTCTTATAAATAACACTTTTTTGAAATATAGCATGAGTACCAATAATAATCTGAGCTTCACCTGATTTAATCTGATCTGTAATTTTGCTTTTTTCAGATTTTTTTATTTGCCCTAATAAACAAACTGTATTAATTCCTAAATCATCTAATAATTCTTTAAAATTATCATAATGCTGCTTTGCTAAAACTTCAGTCGGAGCTAATAATGCACACTGCGTATTAGAATCTGAGTTTTCTATTATAAATAACATACTCAATAAGGCGACCATGGTCTTGCCACAGCCAACATCTCCTTGTAACAAGCGCATCATTGGTTTTGAGCTTGCTAAATCTTGTTTTATTTCAGATAAAACTTTAATCTGGCCATTAGTTAATTTAAATGGCAGTTTTTTTAATAACTTATTTACTAAATCACCCTTTTTATTAGCTAAATCAAAAGTTATATATTTATCTTGATTACTCTTATTATTCGCTAAATTTGTATAATAAGATAACCACTCCTCAAGGGCAAAACGCTTTTGCGCCGGGTGTGTGTGCGCTTTTAAAAGTTCTATATCTTCAGATAAATTTGGCTTATGAACTATATTTAAAGCCGCCTTTGTACCAAAGATCTTATACTTATTACATAAATCTTGATTAATAGGCTCTTGTATCTCAATTTGATTAGATTCCATTAAATCTAGAACTTGGACTATCATCTTTCTAATTTGAAACTGACTCACCCCCGATATCACAGGATAAATAGGGTCAAAGGTTTTTTTAACTTCTTTTGATCCACTAAAAATCTCATATTCTGGATGCACCATTTGCAGCTTATCTAAAAAACCACTAACTCGCCCATAACACCTTAAAGTGTGCCCTTGAACAAAAGATCTAACCTGATATGAATACGCATGAAAAAACAAGCATAATACAACCACGCCGTCAGCTTCTATCCAAACCTTCAAAACTTTTTTGCCAGTTCGACTCATCGCTGTTTTTAAAATTTTGCCTTCACATAAAGCACTTTGACCTACTTCAAGATTCGATAATTTAGTTATAGAGGTTCTATCTTCATAGGTTCTTGGTAGCCAAAATAATAATTGCTCAGGAGTTTGGATATTTACAGCCTTTAAGTGCTGCTGCATTTTAGGGCCAACGCCTTTAAGGTCTGATAGTTGTAAAACTTGTGATGTTTTTGTTAGGCTCATGAATATTATATTTATTTGTTATTAATTTTTTTACTTTATTTAGCCATATTATATACGATCTACAGAAAATCTATAGGTTATAAAATTTAAATGACTCTAATATTATGATTACATAGAAGCTATTTAGTTAAAAATTAAATCGTACCTAGCGCTTTAAAATCCCTTGAGCACCTTTATCCACGCGCATTCTAAATGTGCCCGCCACGCAGCATTTTAGATCGGTGCGCGGTAGGTAGTAATTTATGTGCATCTGTGTAACCACCATTTCAACATTTCCTAGCCACACATATCATTCATAAAACAAAAAAAAGCTTTTTTTCGGCAAATAACATGTTATTATATGTGTGTATTTTTATATGGATAAATATGTCTATATAAAACGTTATAAGTAGGATTAGATATTTAATTAATAGGTTACACATTGTAATATCATAAAATATTAAGGATGCAAATATGGCACATCAAGCAGCCGAACTCACAACCAAATTAATAGCAAGCAGTCAAGGGCGGCTGAGAGTTCCATTTAACGCGAATGACAACGTAGCGTTGAGCAATCACACATGCCTAACCGATACCGACTCAAGCTATGCATCCGGTCGATTGATAGCAAGCATATATAAGGTTCTTATAGATCAAGAATTCACAATATCCCATAAACCCAACTGGTCGTATCAGGGCGCTAGCCCAGATCCAGATGAAAAAAATGTACAAGCCATCAAATACAATATGTCGATGGCGGGTTGCCGAGGTGACGAAATCGTTAGCAGAGATATCGAGGACCTTGTGTTAGGACAGGAAGCAATAAATGCAATTCTGGAAAACGACGGTAGAATATTTAAGATGATACTTAACTCATTCCCGTCTAGAGATCAAAGCAAGGCGCTAGCGGCAGAAGCAGCAGTGGGCGGCGGTGCGGCAGTGGGCGGCGGTGCGGCGGAAGAGAAAGAATGGCTAACACAAGCTGCCGACGCGCTCGCTGCCGACGCGCTCGCTGCCAACGAGCTCGCTGAAAGTTTGTGTGAAAACTGCAATGAAGGAGAAGAAAAACATGCCATCGCGTGGTGTGTAGATCACGGCGAGGCTTTCTGCGCCGAGTGCAACACAGCCCTCCATAATAGTGGCAAAGCGAAGGAGCACAAACGATTGCCATTAACGCTAACGCCATTGTTGGGAACTATGACTGCTACAGGTGGCAAAGCGGCTGCCGGTGGTGGTGGTGGTGCAGGTTTGGAAGGCTAACGCCTTTAAGATCTGATAGCTATAAAACTTGTAAAGCTTGCTTAGTAAGACTCATATGTTTGTTATTAATTTTATATTTATAATGAGCCGCATTATATACTATTTAATTAATTTCTACCCTAGAAACACGAAGTAAACTAAAAGATTAACCAACACTAAAGGTAAACCCATTATAAAAAACCTCCCAAAACCTAAAGTGAAATTATCCAGCTTCTCAAATTTTTGTAAGATTATAACATTGCTTGCAGCGCCTATAATACTTAAATTCCCCGCAATAGTACTACTAGCAGCTAGTGCCATATACATATTCATATCAGCACTGTGTGTTTTTAATATAGGCAAATAAAGCGCGACCAATGGCACATTAGATATAATTTGAGAGCCTACTACACTAACGCCCATAAGAATCGGCAGATTTAATAGATATTTTCCATAATGATTGACTTGTGTTTGTAAAACACCACTTTGCCACACACATGATATTAGAATAAATAAACTTACGAAAAACAATAAAGTCCCCCAGTCAATTTGTTTAAGCAAACTAAATCTTTGCTTTGAGCCTAATATAACCGGCAAGCAGGCCAAAACAGATATTAAACTAAAAGGCAGATGCAAGCTGGCATGAAAACTATCTAAAAGTATCTTAATTAAAATCAATAAAACTAAAATCAAGCAGGATATTCTACTTAGTTTTGCTAAGTTAATATCTGATTTTGATTTATTATCTAAACTATCTAAAGCATGATCTAAATTTAATGATTGTACTAACTGTTTTTTATAGATAAAACTTAGATAACCAAATGCTAGAGCCAAATTTAAAATACTCGGCAACCATAAAGATTTAATAAAATGCCAAAATGGATGCGGCATGCCAGAGTTAGCTATTAATAAATTCTGTGGATTTCCAATTGGAGACAAATTACTACCAATTGTCACACTAAATGCTAAAGCAAAAAATAAAGGCCATTTTAGCTGAGGCGCCCTTTTAGATAACAAAATTATTACAGGAACTCCCATAATAGCTATAGCATCATTCATTAATACAGCTGAGCCAATAGCGCTAATTAACATAAAATAGAATAATAATTTAAAGCCTGAATTCATTTTGCCGAAATATTTTATTAACAAACTATCTAAAGCATTACTTTTTTCAAGCCCTTGGGCAATTATAAACACTCCGAACAAAAAGCCTATGACATCCCAATCAATAGCACCAAAAGCGTTTTTTAGAGTTATCGAGCCATTAACTAATACACAAACAGCTCCTGCAGTCATAATCTGCCATATGGCTAACCTAATTGGTAACAACTGGCGAACAGCTATTATAACCAATACACTCAGAAGTATTATTAATGGGAATTGACTCATTCAGTGCAACCTAAATTAAAGCCTTTTAAATATGTGAATTATTATAACATTTTTTATAGAAAAACGACAGGTTTTCTGTTATTATTACGCAATTTTATAAACACGGAGGCAATTACAATGATCAGAATAAAACAAGAAGCACTTACCTTTGATGATGTCTTACTGGTTCCTAGTTACTCAGATTTTTTACCAAAAGACGCAGAAATTAAAACGCAATTAACTAAAACTTTAAGTTTAAATTTGCCTATTTTATCTTCAGCTATGGATACAGTAACTGAACACAGATTAGCCATATCCCTTGCCCAAGAAGGCGGTATCGGGATAATCCACAAAAACATGTCTATTGAATCGCAAGCTAATGAAGTTCATCAAGTTAAAAAATATGAAAGCGGCATTGTAAAAGATCCTGTAACTATTGGCCCAAACTCATCTATTAAAGAATTGATAGAATTAATAAACGATTTGCCTTTCTCTGGCGTGCCTGTCGTAAGCGGGAAAAAACTAGTTGGTCTAGTTACTGGTAGAGATATAAGATTTTCCACTGACTTAGACAAAAAAGTCTCAACCATCATGACTCCAAAAGAAAGATTAATCACCGTGAAAAAAGGCTGTAAGCAATCTGAAATCATAAGCTTATTGCATAAACACAGAATTGAAAAAATATTAATAGTTAATGATGCTTTTGAACTAAAAGGTCTAGTTACCGTAAAAGATATCGAAAAGTCTAAAAACAAACCTAATGCAACCAAAGACAATTTAGGCAGATTATTAGTCGGCGCTGCAGTTGGCACTGGTGCTAATACTTTTGAGAGAATAAAAGCATTAGTAAAAGCTGAAGTTGATGTATTAGTAATAGATACCGCTCATGGCCACTCAGAGGGTGTTATTGAGATGGTAAAGTGGGTTAAGAAGAATCATCCAAAAGTACAAGTTATTGCAGGGAACATTGCCACAGCAGATGCTGCTAAAGCATTAGTTAAAGCTGGCGCTGATGCTCTTAAGGTTGGTATAGGCCCAGGTTCTATTTGTACAACTAGAATAATCTCAGGGATAGGCATGCCGCAACTTACTGCTATTAGTGAAGTTGCTAATGCGGTTAAAAAATCAAAAGTACCGGTTATTGCAGATGGCGGAATAAGATACTCAGGAGATATATGTAAAGCTATAGCAGCTGGTGCAAGTTGCGTTATGATAGGCTCACTTTTTGCCGGCACAGAAGAAGCTCCTGGTGAAGTTGTGTTATATCAAGGTAGATCATATAAATCCTATCGCGGCATGGGTTCTTTAGGCGCGATGAAAAAAGGCTCATCTGATAGATATTTTCAAGAGAGCACCTCAGCTGAGAATCTAATCCCTGAGGGAATTGAGGGTAGAGTTCCATACAAAGGTCAGCTTCTTGCGGTTTTAACTCAATTGGCTGGTGGTTTACGTGCCGGGATGGGATATACCGGTTGTAAGACTATTGAGCTTCTTAAAACTAAGGCTGAATTTGTAAAAATAACAAGTGCTAGTGTTAGTGAGGGTCATGTGCATGATGTAGTAATTACTAAAGAGCCGCCTAATTATCAACCAAGGCAATCTTAAATCTTTAATTTGAGAATTTTTAAAAGGCTAAATTTATGCATGATAACTTATATAAATCTAAAATATTAATTCTAGATTTTGGTTCGCAATATACAAAATTAATCGCAAGAGTTATTCGTGAGCTGCATGTTTATTGTGAGATCTGGCCTTTTGATATATCTTCTGAAAAAATAAAGGGATTTAATCCAACTGGAATTATCTTATCTGGCGGTCATAAATCTGTTTTAGATACAAATCCTGCGAAAGCGCCTGATATTATTTTTGATTTAAATTGCCCTATTCTTGGAATTTGTTACGGCATGCAAACATTAGTAACGCAACTCGGTGGTAAAGTTGAAGCTGGGAAAATAAGAGAGTTTGGTAGAGCAATTGTTTCTAAAAATATAGACTCTACTGATAACTTAACCCAAAGCTTTTTTGCCAAATATCCAGAGCAAACAGCCTGGATGAGTCATGGTGATCACGTAACTGAGCTGCCAAAAGGTTTTAAAACATCAGCTAAGACAAATCAAATTCCAAATGCTGCAATTTATAATACAGACAAAAACTATTATGGGATACAATTTCATCCTGAAGTAACTCACACTCCAAACGGTCGAGATATTTACAGCGCATTTTTATTTGATATTTGTAAATGTGAAGCTAACTGGCAAACTAAACAAATTGCAGAGCACTTGATAGAACAAATGCAAGCGCAAGTTGGAGAAGATTCTGTATTACTAGGCTTATCCGGCGGAGTTGACTCATCTGTAGTCGCTGCTCTATTACAACAAGCAATTGGCAAGAAATTACATTGTGTATTTGTAGACACAGGCTTACTTAGAATCAATGAAGCTGACACTGTAAAGCATGTTTTTAAAGAAAAAATGGATATAGACCTACACATAGTTGATGCTAAAGATATTTTTTATGAAAAATTAAAAGGCGTAACTGACCCAGAAAAAAAGCGCAAAATAATTGGACATCTGTTTATTGAGCAGTTTGATGTAAAATCTAAAGAGCTTACAAAAGGTCTAGATAAATCAATTAAATTTCTAGCCCAAGGTACTATCTACCCTGATGTTATTGAGTCAGCTGTATCATCAAAAGCGCAAACTATTAAATCACACCATAATGTAGGTGGATTACCTGAAGAATTAAACTTTGAGCTACTTGAGCCTTTACGAGAATTATTTAAAGATGAAGTTAGACAATTAGGTGCCGAGCTTGGCTTGGCTGAGCAAATTGTTGGGCGCCACCCTTTCCCCGGGCCTGGCTTGGCGGTGCGAATATTAGGTGAAATTAAAGCTGAATTTATTCCCATATTGCAAAAAGCTGATCATATATTTATGGAAACCTTGCATAAACATGACTGGTACAACAAAGTTTCTCAAGCATTTGCAGTATTCTTGCCAGTAAAATCTGTTGGTGTTGTAGGTGACTCTAGACAATATGAATATGTTATTGCCTTGCGCGCAGTTCAAACCACTGACTTTATGACTGCCCACTGGGCTGAGCTTCCATATGCTCTTTTAGATGAGGTTTCTCATCGCATAGTAAATGAAGTAAAAGGTGTAAGTCGAGTAACTTATGATATAACTGGCAAACCACCTGCTACTATTGAGTGGGAATAAGAGCATAAAAAATGGATAGATGCTCAAACAATCATGAGTACTGGATGCAAAAAGCTCTCACTTGCGCTAAAAAAGCTCAAGATATTGATGAAGTCCCAGTTGGCGCCGTTATTGTCAAAGATAATAAACTAATAGCTCAAGCTTTTAACCAAAGTATCTCAAAAAATGATCCATGCGCGCATGCTGAAATTTTGGTTTTAAGAAAAGCTGCGAAAAAATTAAATAATTACAGGCTTAATGGATGCATATTATATTGCACCTTAGAGCCTTGCATGATGTGTACTGGAGCCCTTGTTCATGCAAGAGTAGATACCTTGGTTTATGCAGCAAGTGATCCAAAAACCGGTGTTATAGATAGCGTTGCAGATTATTTAAATGCCCCTTTTCACAACCATAAAATTAAAGTAATATCAGGAGTATTAGCTAATGATGCTAAAGAAATGCTAACTAATTTTTTTGCACAAAAAAGAATAAATCGGAGGTGTTAATGAGTTTTGAAACCCTTAATAAAGCATCTACCAAGCATAATTCTAGTACAGATGAAATTGAGGATACTTTCAGCTCTCCTTTATCTCCTTTAGCTTTTTCCGGGCAACTATCTTTAGGTCTTGAATTATCTAATAAACTAACTCTAGATAATTTTATCACCGGGCAAAACAAAGCTGTTTTAAATTTTATTAGATCATTGCTTTATAATACACACACACAAAACAACCCTAATTATAACCCTGACAAATGCCTTTATCTATATGGAGCATCAGGTGCTGGCAAAACACATCTTTTGCAAAGCATTTGCCACCAAGCAACACAAAATCAACTTAGTGCCATTTATCTAGATGCAAAAACCATTAGCTCAGAACAAATGAATAACTTAAATGACATGGAATATCTAGAAGTAATTTGTATTGATAATATCGATGCCATAACCGGCTCTGACACATGGGAGCTTGCATTTTTTCATCTGTTTAATAGAGTATATACCTCAGGTGCAAGCTTAATTATGACATCAAAACAAAAGCCTAAACAGCTAGATATAAAATTGCCCGACCTTCTATCTAGATTGCAATGGGTTCTTGCTTTTAAATTAAACCCTCTTAACGATGAAGACCTAATTCTTGCTATAGAAGACAAATTCTCTCAAAAAGGCTTTTATGTAAGCAAGGATGTTATAAGCTTTATGATTCATCGCTTAGCCAGAAAAATCACAGACCTAATGGATAAAGTAGCGCTTTTGTGCAATTTGGCTATTTCAAAAAAACGTAAGATAACCATTCCTTTTGTCAAAAAAATGTTTAACATTTAATTCCTTTAACTATCTAAATTTCTTAATAAAACATTAATGTTCGCCTGCAATAATGAATCATATCTGATCAAGATAGTTTTGAAATTGATCGATGTTATATTTTATCCTGCAGTTTTTACAGGCAAAAATAGCAATATTTTTTCAGTTTTATATATGGTTAGATATGCCTGTTTAGACAATGTAAATAGTCATGCTATTTTTTATAGGAGGAAATATGGGATATCGACTAGCCTTTAATGTGAAAGATCCTGAGATTGTAATCAAAATGTCCCCGATGATGCTAAAAGATTTAGTATCTAGATGCGAGGAAAATGGCACTAACCCCAATGTTGAGATATTAATCCGCTTAGCTCGTTCTCTTGAAAATGACAAAGATAGAGATTCATCCGACGCACTACTTGCCGCGATTTTTACTGACAATGCAAAAGAAGAAACTTTAAAAACTCAATAACAAACTAATAATAACAAACCTAATTATGAACTTAATTAATACTTTTTAACGATTGCACTCCCTTATTCCAGAAGGCATCCAGATCAATCTAAAATCACAACTTGTAGAAAATCTCTTTTAAAAGCTGTATTTTAGAGGGAGGAGTGATTTGAATGCTTTTTGGTTTTTAACCAACTGCTAAGGCATGATGCTAAGGTAGTTGGTTTTTTTTATATATAATTGAGGAGTCTATATGCCGTATGATCTATGTTGTTGTTTTAAATTATATAAAAAAAAGCCTAAAAGAAAGAAGAAAGAACTATCTATAGACTGCTCGCAATCAGCCGAAGATTCTGAATTTGCAGAAGAAATATTCTTAGAAACCAAGAAAGAACTATCTATAGACTGCTCGCAATCAGCCGAAGATTCTGAATTTGCAGAAGAAATATTCTTAGAAACCAAGAAAGAACTATCTATAGACTGCTCACAATCTGCCAAAGATGCAGAAGCAATATTCTTGGAAACACTTGAAACAATTCCACTAAGGCATTACGCATTAAATCGTCATAATATATATGGCGCTTTTTCAAAACCTGGCCTTACTGGTAGATTTTGGACGGACTAAACTACAAAACGCTAGCTAACCCATTCCACTTGACATACTCATCAATATTGTCAAGTTTAACTCCTTCACTTTGAAACTTACCGCCTCCTTGATACCGCAAGGATACTCTATCAGCGCCATGTTCTATAAGCATTTTCCTAACACCTGATTTAGTTTTGATATCAAACCTACCACAACGAGTATAATAATGCTTTTGCTGGATTTCATACTCACCGGCTGAGTGCGGCAAGATGCTAATTTTCTTATTATCTCCTATTAACTCAATTGGATCTTGCGTTGGATTTACCACCGCTAAAAAAAGTGGGGCACAGGATGAAGATAAACTTATATCCTGTACTCCTAACTGAGTGCTAAGCGAAACTTTTGAGTAAAGACCTAAACTTAGAGAAGCCACAAAAGCTAAAACAATAACCTTAGTCTTTTTTGTCTTAATACCAATGTGAAAAGTAGAACAAGTAATTTTATTCACCACCAGACCCCACATAAAATATTATAATCTTCTTGTATTTATAGGTCTGAATTTTACATTTGTCAAAATTTATCTGCACTTTTTGTGCTAAAATAATTACCGATTAAGTTTACATTAGATTTTAACATAACACCGAAATTATATAATAAGATTTAATCGTCTAAATTAATTGATAAAATTTTGATATTAAAAGTCGCCAAAAAAGGCCTGACAAAGCGTGATGAAAACCATAGGGGCAGTTTCCATTCTTAAGATTCTTGGGCCACAACACATTGATTTGAAATTATTTTTATAAGAAACCAAAACCTCTTCGGGATTAAACCCACCCTCTGGTCCAACAATGATATTAATTGATTCTAGGTTTTTATTTTTATTTTTATCAAAATATTCGTGAGGTTTGTCTATAAAAAATTTTTCACTTAAATCTTTATTTTTATCTAAATTCAAAGCTTTTTCGCTCTCCAATGGCCCAGTTGCTATCAAATTTAAGCTATATTTAGCAAAACTTTCACCACTTTTAGTAAGCATATCTTTAAATTTAACTACTGAATTTAGATCTGGTACAATATTTAATCCACACTGCTCACAGGCTCTTATCATAACTTTTCGCCAATGATCCATTTTATCAGCTAATTTTGCTTTATCTGATAAGTTAATTTTATATTGTGTAAGATCAGTTAATATTGGAGTAATACTACTAACCCCAAGCTCCACACTTTTTTGTAAAATCCACTCAAAAGTGTTGCCCCTTGCTAAAGATATATATAAATTTATAGCTGATTTGGTATTTTTTGTATTTGTCTTCCATAAATCTAAGATCTCAACTTCTAATTTGTTTTTAGCAACATTTATTATTTTTACTAAAAATTGCTGATCTAACTTTGTATTATCAAATAAATAGATTTTATCATCTAATTTATATCTACAAACTCTTATAATATGATGATACGCCTCTTTAGATAAAATTATTTTTTTCCCAGGATTTAAATAGGACAAATCCTCATCAACATATACTCTTGAAATAGCCATAATAAAAAATCTACCATTTAACTTTTGTTAAAGATGTTTTTGTTGCCTTGTGAAATCCTTTTAGCTTTTTATTAAGTTCATCTTTAGTTAAAGCCCCTGATTTGGCATCAGCATGCGCAATAACAGAACAAGAGTTTAATATACCAAAACTAATAGCAGTTTCGATATCTTCTCCCGTATACCAAGCTCTAGTAAAGCCTGACCCAAAAGCATCTCCAGCTCCAAGAGTATTAACAACCTCAATTCCCTTTGGAGTATCATGAAAATATAACTGTTCATAAGTTGCGACACAAACGCCTTTTGAGCCAAGAGTAACAACCACTTGCTTGACTCCATAATCTAAAATTTGGCGCATAAATTGGCGCAAACTAAAAGACAGCTCTCCAAAAGAAATCTTTTCATCTATTAAGTTAACAGACTTCTTGCCCTTTGATATTTTATCAGGGCTGTTATCAGAGCTAATACTAGCACTGGCGATTAAATTAGCTAATTTTTGATCCGTATCTATTAAAGATGCCATAAGCTGGGCTGCTTCATCATCATTTAAAATAAGAGTGTCAATACCAACTTTTAGCGCTTCTTTTAAGTATGACGCCCCGCCCTTAAGCTGACTAATTCCTGGATTAACCGCAACTGGCACACTATTTTCTTTAGCTATAGCTGCAATATCTGGCAATCTGGCAGAGGATTCTTGCGATAATGATGTCACATAAACAAAGTCTGAGCCTTTAATGCCATCAACTGGCAGCTCTTTATTTAATAATGTAGTATTGGCTCCTCTGTATGCAAAAATAGTTCTATCGCCCGATAAAGCTGGAACCACAAACGAACTACTAGTGCCTGCTGTTTTCGATAAATAAAAGTGATCCGTGTTTAAGCCGTGTTTTTGTAAATCCTCTATTACCATCTTACCAGCTGAATCATTACCTATTTTACAAAAAAGATAAACATCTAGCCCTTGCCTAGTAAAAGTAACCGCAGCATTAGTCGCCCCGCCACCGCTGAAATAATGTAACTCACTTACTTCAATCTTAGATCCTTCTTCTAATAACAAATAATTATGTGACGCATCAGAGCTCTCAAGGCGCATCATCTCCATATCTTCATAGGCTATTATTAAATCTAAAGTCGCACCTCCTATGGCACAAACCTTTTTAGCACATCTTGTATTATTTAATTTATTAGCTGACATAACACACTATTTCCAAAGTAATTAAAATATATAATAATTAAGCATACTATACTGTTATTTTAACTCATTTTTAATAGATTTTTTTAAGACTTTCTTCTAGATAAGAAATCATAGGCTACTGGCACCACAAATAATGAGAAAAAAGTACCGATAACTAAACCTGCGACTATAACCCAACCAAGCTGTGATCTACTGTTACTCCCTGCTCCAGTTTGTACTATTAATGGTATTGCACCTAAGATCATGGTTAAGCTTGTCATAATAATGGGGCGCAACCTAGTGCTTGCAGCTTGCAATATCGCATCTTTTTTAGATAAGCCCTCTGTGATTTTCTGATTAGCAAATTGCGTTATTAAAATACCATGCTTTGAAACCAAACCTATTAAAGTTAATAAACCAATTCCTGTAAATAAATTTATAGAACCACCTACCATAAATAAAGCAAACAAAGCTCCAACTATACACAAAGGCACTGTTAATAAAATTATAAATGGATCTATGAAACTTTCAAATAAAGCCGCTAAAACCAAATAAATAAAAACTATTCCCATAATAAATATTAGAGATAACTCGCCATGACTTTTCTGAAGCTTCCTTGCTGCACCTGAAAACTGTAGCTGTACACCAGCTGGAAGCATCTTGGTCGCAACTGCATTTACTGCACTTACCGCCTGCCCTAAGGTATAACCAGGTGCAACTACACGACCAAAACCGGTTGCACGCATCTGATTAAAATGATTGCGATATGGGCGCATCATCGAAGCTTTAACTTTTACAAAATCAGATAATGGTAATAAAGATGTAGCGCTTGTATCACTATCACCAAATTCTCCAGATGATGCAGAATACCTTTTAACATAAATATTAGACAAGCTTGAAAAATCTTTTAAATCTGTGGTTGGCAGCCTAATTATTATAGGATAACTATCGGCGCCATACCTATACTCATTACTTAGTTGCTGCCCGCCATAGGCTGCCTGCAAGCTTGTGAAAATATTATCTACTGGGACGGCCAGCTGATTAGCTAAAGTTCTATCAACTGTTAAATCATATACTTGCTGCCGATCAAATGATATATGCTCCGATACAATCTCGGGCATTTTGTTCATTGCAATCTTTAAATTATTGGATACTTTCTCTAATTGCTCGTAACTCATAACCCCCAGCAACATCAAAGATAAACCGCCAGACTTGTTATCATTATTTAAGCCTTCATTGAGATTTAATAATGATGCAGAGCCATTCAGCGTAATGTTGCTTTTCATTATTTTGTTAATTTTAGCAACTATATTATTTGCAAAACTTGTATCATTTAAGCCTTTTTCAGTTAACTTAAAAATACCGAAAACACAGTTTGATGAGTCGCTTTGGCAATTATTTGCAGAACCCAGTACTCCTTTGACTCCATCTATTTCCTCTATTTGTTTAGAAACTCCTTTAAATTCTTTATTTAGCCACTCGGGGCTTGCTGTAGGCGCTCCAGTTAAGAAAAACATTCCAATTCCTGCTTGGTCATTCGGCATTAAATTAGATGGCAAACTTTCAAATAACCAAACTCCAAAAATAACTAATAATACAAATACACCTAAAACCAAAAATCTAAGTTTCAAAACTTTATCTAATAAGTTTTTATAATGATTTTGAGTTGATATGGTTAATTTCTCTAAAAAAATCTGATATTTATTTTCCTGAGTTGATCCTTTTGTTTTGGATTTTAGAAAAAACCTACACATCACAGGAGATAAAGTTAATGATGTAAAACCTGATATCAAGACACAACTTGCAAGCGTTAATGCAAAAGCTTGAAAATAAACTGCCGTATGGCTTTTTAATAAAACCACTGGCAAATAAACTGCTATTAGACATATAGTCATGCCAACAACTGCAAACGCAATTTCAGTGCTGCCTTTTTTAGCAGCTTCTTTAGAAGTCATATTAGATGAGCCTGATAAATATCTATAAATATTCTCTAAAACAACGATTGCATCATCTACTACTAAACCAACTGCTAATACAATAGCAAGCAAGGTAAAGGTATTTAGGGTATATCCTAAAGCAAATAAGAAAATACAAGAACCCAGCAAGCATATTGGTATAGTTACCATCGGAACATAAGATAATCTTAAATTCCCTAAAAATAATAAAGTAACCAAACAAACTAAAACTATCGCCTCTATTATTGTGAAACCAACCTCTGATAGAGATCGCTCCATGATTTTTGGCATATCCATAAAATTTGTTATTTTAAGACCAAGAGGAAAAGTCTTTTGCATTTTTTTAAGAGTTTTTTGCACTAACTTGCCAACCTCAATAGGATTGGCATCATCAGTTGCGCTGATATTTAAACCAACACCTGGAGAACCGTTGATTAAAACAGCTACTTCAGTTGGATCTTTATCTCCAATAGAAACTTTGGCTACTTGAGACAGCCTTATAAGCTGATTGTCTCTTGTTGCAATAACAAGTGTCTGAAGCTCACTAATATGGCCAATATCTGTATTTGCATTAATAATTATTGATTGATCTTTATTAACAATATTCCCAAGTGACAGGCTTTTATTGCTGGTTTGCAAAACAGTTATTAATTGTGGAAACGTCAAATTATAATGCGCTAGTTTATTTGGATCTACAGCTATAACTAAAGCACTTTGTGGGCCCATAATGGTGACTTCACCTACACCTGGTATTTTAGAGACGAGATTATTAACGTTATTTTGTAAATAATCTGTTATCTCTCGTGTATTCATTCTATTGCTGCTAAATCCATAAAATAAAATTTGATTTTCATCACTTCCAGTTCTAATAGTTGGGGTAACATTCTCTGGAAGCTTTCTAGATACCGAAGATATTGCACGAATAACAGCAGATTGTGCCGTAACAAATTGCGTTTGATCAAGCTCTTTAAATCTAAGTTTGATAAAACTTGCTGAGTTTTTTGTTCTGGAGTCCATACTATCTAAATTAGCAATTCCTGCTAAGCTATCTTCTAATATATCCGTAACTGATTTTTCGACAACCTGGGCACTAGCACCAGGATAATTAGTTACCACAGTTAAGCCTGGTTTAAAAACTTTAGGCTGATAACGCACATTAAGTAATGTTAAGCATAAAATCCCAACCAGTAGAATTATTAAGTTTAAAACAGTTGCAAATACCGGCTTTTCAACACAAAACTCTGCTAGTTTCAATTAATACTCCTAATTATAACCTATGGGATTTGTTTTATTACGACTATGGATCCGTCACTTACTTTTTGTTGTCCGTCTATTATTAACTTATCGCCTACTCGTAAGCCATATTTAATAACAGTTTTGTTGCCAATGCTCTCGCCTAATTTAACTGGAACTGCTACAGCTTTATTTTCTTTAACTATAAACACACTAAATCCGGCTGAATCTGTAATTATAGAAAGCCCGGGGATTAAAATAACATCTTTAACTTTTGGCAGGGTCTGTTTAATCATAACTAACATGCCACCAGCCACACTATATTTTGATGATCCTAACAGCGCTCTTACCTCAAAACTATTACTTAAAGAGTCAACTTGCGGTGCTATATAACTTACTTTTGCATCTATTGTTTTTTTAGGTTTAAAATAAACTTTAGTTATTTGACCCAACTTGATTCTGTTAAAGTATTTTTGATTTAGCTGATAAGTAACTTCAATACTGTCCGGATTAAAGATGGTAACCAATGTATCACTGGTGTTTACTTGCGAGCCTATATTTATATTATTAGCTAAAGCTCCCATAACTCCTTCAAACGGGGCTCTAATTTTAGTTTGCGCAACCGAAACTTCAGCTTGAGCATAATCAGCTTTTGCTGCCAAATAATCTTGCTTAGCTTGAGTTATAGCTGCTGCTGATAAAAAACCTTGTTTGTTTTTATTATCATTAAGCTTTCTATATCTTTCATATAAATCCTTTTTTTGTAAATATAAAGCCTTTTTGGCGATCATATCTTGCTTAAGTTTTTTATCATCAACCTGAATAAGCAAATCGTCTTTGTTAACTTTTTGCCCGTTTTTAAAGAAAATTCCGGTTATATTGCCAGATTGCTGCGCGATTAGATTAGCTTTTTGTGAATATAAAAGTGTACCTTGCGCGCTTATGGTTTTTTGATATGGCGCTTTTTTTACTAACTCTATCTTAACAGGTATTTGGGTTATAGCAGATACATCCTGCGCAGACTCTGACTTTGAAGTATTATCACTAAGAAATGCTCTAGATATAACAAATAGGATAATTAAAATGAGGATTACTATCCCAACGCCCCACTTTATTTTAGGTTTATTAGTCTTACTAGAATTATTAGACTCTTCAGACATTTTTTCTCCATATTTTCAATAAAAATCAAGTTAATTAAGCTTATATCAATATTTAAACCATGTCATTAATTACTATACATCCAAAATAACACTGATATATAGCAGGTAATTCCCGTGATTTATAAGATAAAAATTAGTATACTTAAGCTAAAATTAGATTTAATAACTTTTAATCATCTGGGAAAAATAAAATGACAAGCAAACCAAGAATTTTAACTGGCATAACCCCATCAGGAATCCCTCATTTAGGTAATTACAAAGGCATGTTTGAGCCGATGATAGCTTTGGCTAATAATCCAGATAACGACGCTTTTTGCATGATTTCAGATTACCACTCTTTGATTAAACTATGGGATGCTGATTCACGCGGGGAATTTACCTATGAAGTTGCCGCGGCATGGCTTGCTCTTGGTTTAGATCCAAAGCAATCTAGCTTATATTTACAATCAGATATTCCAGAGATTCCAGAGCTTGCCTGGATTATCTCAACACTTACTGCAAAAGGCTTATTAAATAGAGCACATGCTTATAAAGCCAAATTAGATGAAAACATAGAAAATAAAGCTAAAGACCCAGATGCAGGCATAACATCAGGCTTATATCAATACCCTATTCTTATGAGTGCAGATATCTTGAGCATTAATGCAAATATCGTCCCTGTTGGTAAAGATCAAGTGCAGCATTTAGAAATTGCAAGAGACATTGCCGCAAGGTTTAATCACGTTTATGGGGATACTTTTAATATTCCTGAAGTTAAATCTAGTGAGCATGCAACTCTTTTAGGCCTAGATGGAAGGAAAATGAGTAAAAGTTATAATAATACTATCCCATTATTTATAGATGAAAAATCTATGCGTAAAAAAATAATGAAAATAAAAACCAACTCACAACTTCCAGAAGAGCCTAAAGAAACTAAAGATTGCATTCTTTTTTCTATTTATTCGGCCTTTGCTACTAAAGATGAAATTAAAGAAGTTACAAAACGTTATGAAACTGGTATTGGTTGGGGAGAGATGAAGCAAATATTATTTGAGAAAATTAATGCTGATTTAGCTGATGCTAGAGAAAATTATCATGAGCTTATCGCTGATAAAACTCAAATTCATAAAGTTTTAAAAGAAGGCGCGCAAAAAGTTAGAGATATATGTGCACCATTTTTACAGGATATTAAAAAGCAGGTTGGGTTGGTTAGGTTTTAAAATCATAGGACTTGTAGGCCATCTTCAAGCTCTAAATAATCCACCTCATCCCGACCATCATCATGCTGACCATCACCCCCGGCCGCCCCATCTGGGGAAAAGAAGGAAAAAGATCCCTCTTTAATTACATTTATAAACTGCACAGAAGCTAGCAACCCAAAAAAAACTTTTTTCTCTGTTTCAGAGAAAACACTTCCACTATAAGCAGCAAGGGCAAACCCTGAAAGTTCAGTTATTAAATACCCGAACTTAGTATGAACGGCAGCTTCTCCATCATTTACTGTAGAACTACAGTCACAAACCAGACCGTCACAAACCCAACCTACGAAAAGGGGGCCAAAAGAGGCCGCCAAGATTTCAGCTGTTTGTTTTGTTGGACCAGCAACCCATGTAGCTAAACACCTTACCGCTGTACAAAGTCCCGCCACAGTCAAGCTCATATCTTTATATCCTTAAAACTACCTTGCATAAGTTATATCCTTTATTCTAAATACATTAACATGACAGTGTTTGTTAAGCTATTTAGCTAAACAACTACCCGCCATAAGCTATATCCTTTATTCTAAATACATTAATATGACAGTGTTTGTTAAGCTATTTAGCCAAACAACTACTTGACTTAATGTATGCTATTATACCAATAAAACATTAAGGTTTTATTAAGAGTTTAGAAGAAGAAAAACAAGCCCCTCTCGCAAGCCCCCACAAGAAAGCTGAATACAAACACCCTCCTTGCTATCATTAACTTCATCAAAACCTAAAATCTCAAATAAAGCGCATAAAATACCTAGCCCCGCCGGAAACACCTCAACCCTATCTTCTCTTAACCCTGGAATATCAATAAAACTAAGCTTATTTGTATTTGGATCATCAATTTTTAGAGTTTGTGTTATCTTATCTTTAATTTGCTTTAAATCTTTATAAGATGCTTTATTAATTTTAAGTTTCTCTTTATTTTTATCAATATCCTCATTCTTAAAATTTAAAATACTAAAAACTTGCTTAATAACTCCAGAGCAACCCATTAACCTAAATGATGTTTTATCTAATGCATCTTTTAGCAAATCTTTTGGCAAATCTTTTGGCAAATCTTTTAGCAAATCTTTTGGCAAATCTTTTAGTAAGTCTTTTAGTAAATCTAGATATGGATTTATCTGAGATTTAACTTCTTTATAAATATTCTCAAAAAATATATCTCCAAAATTTATATTTTTCATATTACTTACATCAATATTTGCCATAATATTCATAATATTTTTATTGATTCCGACACA